>JANXVK010000292.1 GCA_025351675.1 Rhizobacter sp. | reverse complement strand
AAGATGCTCGATGTGGTTCTGTTCCCCGAGATATGGAAGTTGCGCACGAATCTGTGACCGGGGCCGAGACCGCGCACCCATGACACAACGACCCCTCTCCCCCGAGCGCCTTCAGATGCTGCAGGCCATCCAGCGCGATTCGTTCGGCTACTTCATCCACGAGGTCAACGAGGAGAACGGTCTGGTCGCCGACAAGACCGCGCCGGGCTGGCCGGCGAGCATCGCCGCGGTCGGCATGGCGTTGACCGCATATCCGATCGGCGTCGAACGCGGCTTCATGACACACGAGCGTGCCCTGCAGCGCACGCTGACGACCCTGCGCTTCTTCATGGCGAGCGAACAGGGCGAGTCACCGACCGCGACCGGCCACCGCGGCTTCTACTATCACTTTCTCGACATGCAGACCGGCAAACGCGCCTGGCGCTGCGAGCTGTCGAGCATCGACACCGCGCTGCTGATGGCCGGCGTGCTGACGGCGGCCGAATACTTTCGGGCCGACACCGCCGCCGAGCGCGAACTGCGCGAACTCGCCGATGCGCTGTATCGCCGCGTCGACTGGCAATGGATGTGCAACGGCGACCGCGCACTGCGACACGGCTGGAAGCCCGGGAGCGACTTCCTGCCGTGGCACTGGCAGGGCTACGACGAGGCGATGATTCTGTACCTGCTGGCGCTCGGTTCGCCGACGCACCCGCTGCCGCCGCAGGCTTGGGACACCTGGCTTTCGACCTGCGCGTGGCAAACCGTCGAGGGCATCGAATACGTGCACGCCGGCCCGCTGTTCATCCACCAGATGTCGCACGTGTGGATCGACTTTCGCGGCATCCGCGATGCCCTCATGCGCAGCCACGACAGCGACTATTTCGAGAACAGCCGGCGCGCCGCGCAGGTGCAGCAGCGCTACGCGATCCGCAACCCGGAGCAGTTCGCGATGTACGGCGAGTTCGGTTGGGGCATCACCGCCAGCGACGGCCCAGGCGCCACCAAACGCGGCCTCAGCGTTGAAGGCCGCACCTACTACGACTACGTCGCGCGAGGGGTGCCGGGCGGCCCCGACGACGGCACGCTGGCGCCGTGGGCGGTGGTCGCCTCGCTGCCGTTCGCGCCAGAGATCGTGCTGCCGACGATCGAGCGGTACCGACGGCTGCAATTGCATGTCGGCAACCGCTACGGCTTCAAGGCTTCGTTCAACGCGAGTTTCCCGGCCGACCGCCGGCACCCGGTCGTCGGCTGGGTGTCGCGGCACCACTTCGGCATCAACGAAGGGCCGAGCGTGGTGATGATCGAGAATCACCTCTCCGGCTTGGTGTGGCGGCTGATGCGCGGTTGCGCGCCGATCGTCACCGGCTTGACGCGGGCCGGCTTCGAGGGCGGCTGGCTCGCCGCCCTCCGATCGCGCTGACCGGCCCCCAACTCAACCGGCGTTCGCTGGAAACACGAACCTCGCCTTCGCGTGGCCGCCGTCGGTGACGTGCGCCGCGTGGTCGGCCAAGCTGTGGCCCTTGAGGCTGGCGGCGACGCGGTAGTCCCCGGCCGACAGGCGCACGAGCATGAACGGGCCTTCGGCCTTCTGGTCGAGGACCACGACGCCCTTCTCGTCGACGATCTTCACCCGGGCGTCGGCGGTGTATGCGTCGCGCTGGTCACTGTTCTCGAACAGCTGCACGCCGCGAACGCGGCACCCGTGCGTTGAAGCAATTGACTCATCGTCTTCTCCTTCAGGAATCAACCGAGGTTCACCGGCACGAAGATCTTGTCGCCGTCGCGCTGCACCAGCAACGCCACGCTCTTGGGCTTGCCCTGCAGCACGAGCCTGACGGTCTCGACCGACTGCACCGGCTTGCCGTTGATGGCGAGCAGCACATCGCCCGGCTGGATGCCGGCCTTCTCGGCCGGGCCGGCGACCTGCTCGATCACCAGACCCACGTCGATCTTCGACTCGCGGCGCTCGTCGCGGGTCAGTGGGCGCATGCTCAGGCCGAGTTGGCCCGGCTTGACGGCACCGTCGGCATCGGCCACCTGCATGGTGTCGACATCGGCGCCGCCGAGCTTGGCGTCGATCTCGCGCGCCGAGCGGTCGCGCCAAACCTTCAGCGTGACCTTCTCACCCGGCGCCGACAGCCCGATCAGGCTCGACAGTTCGCCCGAGCGCACGACCGGCTGGCCGTTGACCTCGGTGATCACGTCGCCCGACGTCAACCCGGCCGCCGCCGCCGCGCTGTTCGGCGCGACGTTCGCGACCAGCGCGCCGTCGGGCCGCTTGAGCCCGAACGAATCGGCGAGCGCCTGATTCAAATCCTGGATCGTCACGCCGAGCTTCGCGTGGCTCGCCTTGCCGGTCGCGACGATCTGGTCCTTCACCTTCATCGCGACGTTGATCGGAATCGAGAACGAGAGGCCTTGGAAGCCGCCGCTCTGCGAATAGATCTGCGCGTTGATTCCGACCACTGAGCCGCTGCCGTCGAACAGCGGACCGCCGGAGTTGCCGGGGTTCACCGCCGCGTCGGTCTGGATGAACGGCACGACGGTGTTGTCGCCAGGCAGCGAGCGACCCTTGGCGCTGACGATGCCTTGCGTGGCTGTCTGCTCCAGCCCGTACGGCGCGCCGATCGCGAGCACCGGGTCGCCGACCTCGAGGCTGCGCGCGTCGCCGATGCGAACCGTCGGCAGGTCTTTCGCGTCGATGCGCAGCACGGCGATGTCGGTCGTCGGGTCGACGCCCAGCACCTTCGCGGTGAACTCGCGGCGGTCGCTGAGCTTCACCGTCACGTCCTTGGCTTCACGCACGACGTGGGCGTTGGTCAGGATCAGGCCGTCCGAACTGATGATGAAGCCCGAACCCAACCCTTTGAATGGCACCTGCCCGCCTTGCTGGCCGCGCTGCTGGAAGCCCGGCATGCCGCGAAAGAACTTGAAGAACGGGTCGTTCTCCATGCCCGGCGGCAGGCCCTGCTCCTCGGCTGAAGCCTTGTGGATGCCGGCGACGGTGACGCCGACCACCGCCGGCCCGAAGGTCTTGACGATGGCGCGGTAGTTCGGTGTACCTTGGGCCGGGATCATCGGCACCGCGGCCGGCGCCGAGATGTCGGAGACGGCCTTCCAAGCCGACGGCGCTGCTTGCGCCGCGGCCGGCTTGCTCTTCAGCCAGCCCGGCAGGTCGATCGCGCCGGCGCTACCGACCGCCAGCACGCCGACGGCGACCAGCGCCGCGGCGAGGGGTTTGAGTGGTGACATGTTAGCTCCTTGGCTCGTGGCCGCTTGCGGGAGATTCCGCATGGCCCAAAGATAGGAGCGCCCGGTTAGGGCTCGGTTAGCGCCCGGTTAAGCGGGCGTTAAGGCGGCGGCGCGCTCAGGGTTTGAGCGTCAGGTCGCCGACATACGCCAGGCTGCGGCCATGCGTGTTGTCGGCATCGGCGCCGATCGCGACCGCGACGACGTCGGACACGTTGCCTTCCGATTCGTCCTTGAACATGCGCTGGTGGTCGGCCGCGAGGTTGCGGCGCTCGCTGACCCACTGCCCGAGCTTGGCGCTGCCCGACTGCAACACGATGAAGCGGATGCGCTTCGTGAACACGCTGACCAGCGCGGTATCGGCCGGCAGTTTGTTGTCCCAGACGTAGCACAGCGTCTCGGTCGGCACGTCCTCGCCGGTGCTCGTGCGGGCCAGCGACAGCTTGGCGCGCTCGCCGAGGTTGAGCTTGTTGGCGTCGAAGCCGAACGAGACGCAGACCTTGGCGGCCGCGTCCTCGCCCGTGCGCAGCCTCAGATCGGCCTCCTCGATCAGCTTGTCGACCCGCCAGCGCCACGCCAGCGTCGCCTGGTCGGAGACCTTGACGCGCATCGCGTGGACGAGGTTGCCGTACGAGTCTTCGGCAGTGACCTTCAGCACCTTCGCACCGCCCATCTCGACGACCGCGAACTTGGTCGGCGTCTTGTTCGGCAGGCTCGCGAACTTCCAGGCAGCCGGCGGGTCGCCGACCCCTGCCGACGAAAAGGGCGCGATCGCCGCATCGTCGGCGGCCCAAGCAGGCGCGGCGATGCACAGGCCGAGCAGGAGCGTGTTGAGAATTCGCATTGGGCAGTCTCCGTGGTCAACCGGATCGGGCTGCGCGCCGGGACGGCGCGCGGCTGCAGTTGTACCCGGAAAGGCACGATCACGCACGCTCGAATGAGGGGTGCCAAAATCCGACCCAGGCCACCCTCGTCACCGCCCGCTGCGCGGCGTCATCCACCGAAAGGCCCACGCCTTGTTTGCGAACCTGATTTCAGAGCTCAACCGCTACGCCCAGGCGGCGCTCGAGTCACCGTCCGAGCTGTTTGCGATCCTGTTGGCGATGGTCGCCGCGGTCTTCGTACTCGTCAGCAGCTTCGTGAAGACGATGATCCCGCTGCGCTGGCTGGCCATCGGCAGCAACGTCGGCTTCATCGCCTACGGTGCGCTGCACCCGTCGTACCCGATGCTGCTGTTGCATGCGGCGCTGCTGCCGCTCAATTTCGTGCGCCTCGCGGAGATGAAGCGGCTCACGCGCCGCGTCGAGGCGGTGCGGGCCGAAGGCGCGCTGTCGTCGGTCTGGCTGCGCCCGTACATGCGAGCGACCAAGATGCGCAAAGGCGCCGTGCTGTTCCGCCAAGGCGACATCGGCGACCGGCTCTACATGCTCGCCGACGGCCGGATCGAGCTGGTCGAGACCGGCGGCAGCCTGATGCCGGGCCAGATCTTCGGCGAGATCGCGTTTTTCTCGCCCGACCGGCGCCGCCGCCTGACCGCGCGCTGCGCCGAGCCGAGCACGGTGCTGTCGATCGACGAGAGCACCGTGAAGCAGCTCTACTACCAGAACCCGACCTTCGGCTTCAAGATGATCGAGCTGGTCGCGGCCCGGTTCGCGGCCGACGTCGACCGGCTCAATGTCGATCTCGCCGCGGCACGCGCCGACCTCGTGGCGCTGCGCGGCGAGCCCGGTCAGCCGCCGACCAGCGCCGCAGCGACCGACTGAACCGCTTCCTTCAGCTTGCCGCGCGCCAGCTCTTGGCACTGCGCGCGGCTCAGCCCGGGCGCGGCCTCGAACGCGGTCGCGGCCTTGATAGGCTCGTAGACGATCTTGCGGCCCTGGACCGGCAACAGCACCACCGGCAGCAGCATCGCGCGCGCGGTGACGACACAGACCTTGCCCTCGTTGAAGCCGCCTGCCACTTCGCTGACGAAGCGGAACTTCCGGGTCGGGTAGAGCCTCGCGACATTCGCGGGGGTGTTCTCTTTCCAGATCTTCTCGGCCGTCGCAGCGTCGATCAGGAAGTTGGCCGACTGGTCGGCGCTCATGGGCTTCGGTGGCTTCGGTGGTGCGCCGAACGCGCTCGTCGCCAGCATAAAGGTCACAGCAGCCAAACTCGCAACACCAGATTTCATGAATCGCCTCGGGAAGGAATGTCGGGATGATGAGGAATGGCGCCGATCGGCCCCACGCCCGGTAGTGTAGGCAGAGCCGGCGCCGGCAGCGCTCTTTTGTTGGCCGAGGTGGGCGCAAATCGCACCTCGACCCGCAACCCACCCAACGGCGAATCGCCCAGCGCCACGCTGGCGCCGTGCCGATCGGCGACGCTGCGCACGATGGCAAGACCCAGGCCCGTGCCGGCTTCGTCGCCCGCGGCATGGCGGTAGAAGCGGTCGAAGACGCGGGCGCGCTCTTCGGGCGGGATGCCCGGGCCGGCGTCGTCCACGCGCAGCAGCGCGGCACTCCCCTGTTCGAGCACCCGCAACTCGACGTGCGAGCCGCGCGGCGTGTAGCGCACCGCGTTGTCGGCGAGATTGCGGACCAGCGCCGTCAGCGCGGCCCCATCGCCGCGCATCACAACCGGCATGTCGGCGAACAGCTCGATCGTGGTGCCGCGCGCCTGCGCGAACGGCAGCGTGTCGACGACGGCGGCCCGCACCAGCTCGCTCAGGTCGAGCTCGGCCGCAGCCGCCAGCGGCGCACCCGGTTCGGCGCGCGCCAGCGCCAGCAACTGCTCGACGAGCCGCGCCGCACGGTCGATACCCGCATTGAGCGCCTCGATCGCGACGCCACGCGCGGCGTCGTCGGGCGCGCGCTTGAGCAGCTGCATCTGCAGCTTCAGCGCGGTCAGCGGCGAACGCAGCTCGTGCGCCGCGTCGGAGACGAACGCGCGCTGCGCGCCGAGCGAGGCGGCCAGACGCTGCAGCAGCCCGTTCAGCGCGCTGACCAGCGGTGCGACCTCGTCGGGCAGCCCGGCCGTCGGCAGCGGCTGCAACGATTGCTCGTCGCGGGCGCGCACGCCATCGGCCACGCGCCGCAGCGGCGCGAGGGTCTGCGCCGCCAGCCACCAGACCAGCAGCGCCATCACGGGCGCGATGAACAGCAGTGGCGCGATGCTGCGCAGCGCCGCGCCGGCCGCGAGCGTCTGGCGAATCTGCAGCGGCTGCGCGACCTGGATCACGCGGTCGCGGCTCGCGACGCTGAAGGCGCGCCAGGTCTTGCCGTTCACGGTCACGTCGGCGAAGCCGAGTTGGGCTTGCGTGGGCAGGTCGTCGCGCAGGCGCGGCGGGTAGATGATGCGGCCGTCGACGGTCCAGATCTGGACGATGAAATCGAGCTCTTCGTGGGCCAGCGTGCTCGCCTGCGCCGGCGCGATCTCGCCTTGGTCGCGCAGCGAGAACGCCATCTGGCGCAACTGGTAGTCGAACAGCGACTCGGTCTCGGCGAGGACGTTGCGGTAGGTCAGCGCGCCCATCACGACGGCGGTGACAACCAGCATGCCCAGTAGCGACAAGAGGACACGAACGCGGATCAAGTTCATGTCGCCTTCGGCTTGTCGCCGACAAAATAGCCGACGCCGCGGATGTTCTGGATAAAGTCGGCGCCGAGCTTCTTGCGCAACTGGTGGATGTAGACCGAGACCGCATTGCTCTCGATCTCTTCGCCCCAGCCGTAGAGCCGGTCTTCGAGCTGGGCCCGCGACAGCAGCGCGCCGGGCCGCAGCATCAGCGCCTCAAGCACCGCGAACTCGCGCGCCGAGAGCAGCACGGGCACGCCGCCCTGGCTCACCTGCCGCGTGGCGGGGTCGAGCGTGACACCGCCGAACCCGAGCGCCGGTTGCGCGCGCCCGCTGTGGCGGCGCAGCACCGCGCGGATGCGCGCGGCGAGCTCGTCGAGTTCGAACGGCTTGACGAGGTAGTCGTCGGCGCCGGCGTCGAGGCCGGCGACCTTGTCGCCCGGGCCGTCGCGCGCGGTCAGCACGATCACCGGCGTCGCGTCGTGTCGCGCGCGCACGGCGCGCAGCACGTCGAGGCCGCCGGTGGCACGCGTCTCGGCGCCGTGGGCGCCGCTCGCCGGCAAGCCCAGATCGAGCAGAACGAGGTCGAACTGTTCGCTCGCCAGGGTCGACTGCGCCGCGGCTGCGTCGCGCACCCAGTCGACCGCGTACCCCTCCAGGCGCAGGGCACCGCGCAGGCTGTCGCCGATCATGCGGTCGTCTTCCACCAGCAGCAGGCGCATTGGGAGTTCACGGTTGTTTGATCGCAAAAGCATAGCGTGTAGCGGGGTCACTTAACGGGGTCACTTGGCGGGGTCACTTGGCGGGGTTACTTTTCTGACGCCGCACCGTTATCGTGTGCCCATGCCGACGACCCTTCGCCACACCTTGCTGTCCTTGCGTGACTTGCTGGCCACCGGCGTTCCGTTCATTGCCCTGGCCCTGGTTTTGCTGGCACTGGCCTACTGGGTGCTCGACCCGACGCCACCCAAGAAAATCGTGCTGGCCACCGGCTCCGACCAGGGCGCTTACTCCGAATTCGGCAAGCGCTACGTGCAGATCCTGAAAGGTTACGGCGTCACGGTGGAGTTGCGCTCGACACAAGGGGCGGCCGAAAACCTGCGGTTGCTGCGCGACCCGGCCTCGGGAGTCGACATCGCGTTCGTGCAGGGCGGTGCTGGGGATGTTGCGCCCCTCACTGACAGCACCGACAACCACGGCGCCAGCGACGACAGTGCCCCGCTGGTGTCGCTCGGCAGTCTTTTCTACGAGCCGGTCTGGCTGTTCTACCGCACCGATTCGGCCCAGCGGCTGCTGCACGCGCCGGCACTGACGAGCCTGTCGCAGCTGCCGGGCTGGCGCCTGAACATCGGCGCGGACGGCAGCGGCACATCGAACCTGATGGCCACGCTGATCGAGGCCAACCGCATCGAGCTTGCCGCGCTGACGCTTCTGCGCAAGCCGCAAACACCGGCGGTGATGGATTTGCTGGCGGGCAACAGCGACGCGCTGGTGTTCACCTCGGCGCCTGAGTCGTTGATGGTGCAGATGCTGCTGCAAACACCGGGCATTGTGTTGTTCGACTTTGCGCAGGCCGATGCCTATTCGCGGCGATTTGCGTTCCTGACCTCGGTGACGCTGCCGCGCGGCGTGGTGGACCTTGCTCGCGACCTGCCGCCGCAGCAGGTGCGCCTGATCGCGCCCACCGCCTCGCTGGTGGCCCGCCGAACCACGCACCCGGCGCTGATCCAGTTGTTCGTGCAGGCGGCGAAGCAGGTGCACGGCGGCGGTGGCTGGTTTCAGCGCAAGGGCGAGTTCCCGACCGGGGCCGCCGCCGAGCAGCCGCTGGCCAAGGAAGCGCAACGTTTTTATGCCAACGGCACGCCGGTGCTGCAGCGTTATCTGCCGTTCTGGATGGCCAATCTGGTGGACCGGATGTGGCCCGTGCTGCTGTCGATCGTGGCCATCCTGATCCCGCTGTCGCGCATGTTGCCCCCGCTGTACCAGTTCCGCATTCGCTCGCGCATCTTTCGCTGGTACGCCCAGCTGCGCGAGGTCGAAGCGG
>JANXVK010000289.1 GCA_025351675.1 Rhizobacter sp. | reverse complement strand
CAGATGCTCGCGATTGCCCGCGCAATGGTCGAGCCGCGGCGCCTGCTGCTGATCGACGAACCCAGCAAGGGCCTCGCGCCGGCCATCGTGCAGAACCTCATCACCGCGCTTCGAGAACTCAAGAAGACCAGTACGACGGTGCTGCTGGTCGAGCAGAACTTCGGTGTCGCAAAAGCGCTCGGCGACTTCGTCGCGGTGATGGACGACGGCCGTGTCGTGCACCGCGGCAGCATGGCCGAACTGGCCGAAGACGCGTCGCTGCAGCAAAAATTCCTCGGCCTGTCGCTGGGAGTACATCAATGAACACCACCACCGCCGTGGCGACACCGGCGCAAGCCGCCGCCGCGATTCCGAAAGCCGCCTTCGACCTGTTGCCACTCGCGCTCACGCTCGCCTTGGCGCTGATCGCCTGGCCGCTGATCGGCTCCACCAGCACCTGGTTCACGCTCACGGCCGCAGGCCTGGCGATGGGCATGATCATCTTCATCATCGCCTCGGGCCTGACGCTTGTGTTCGGGCTGATGGACGTGTTGAACTTCGGCCACGGTGTCTTCATCGCGCTCGGCGCCTACGTGGCGACGAGCATGTTCACCGGCATGGCCGACTGGGCCGCGACCGACGTGCTCTGGCGCAACCTCGCGCTCGTGCTGACCACCATCGTCGTCGCGATGCTGTGCGCCGGCGTGGTCGGCTGGGCCTTCGAGCGGGTATTGGTGCGCCCGGTCTACGGCCAGCACCTGAAGCAGATCCTGATCACGATGGGCGGCATGATCATCGGCGAAGAACTGATCAAGGTCGTGTGGGGGCCGACGCTCGTCGCCATCGAGATGCCCACTGCGCTGCGCGGCGTGTTGACCTTCGGTGATGCGACGGTCGAGAAGTTTCGCCTGGTCGCTGCAGTGATCGGCCTGTTCGTGCTCGCGACCATGCTGTTCATGTTGAACCGCACCAAGCTCGGCCTGTTGATCCGCGCCGGCGTGCAGGACCGCGAAATGGTCGAGAGCCTGGGCTACCGCATCCGGCGCCTGTTCGTCGGTGTGTTCGTCGCCGGCTCGGCGCTCGCCGGCCTCGGCGGCGCGCTGTGGGGCATCTACCAGCAGGGTGTGCTGCCGCAGATCGGCGCGCACGTCAACGTGCTGATCTTCATCGTCATCATCATCGGCGGCTTGGGTTCGACGATGGGCTGCCTGGTCGGCGCGCTGCTGGTCGGGTTGATGGCGAACTACACCGGCTTCCTCGCGCCCAAGGTCGTGATGTTCTCGAACATCGGGCTGATGGTGCTGGTGTTGCTGTGGCGGCCCCAGGGCTTGTACCCGGTCGCGAACCGCTGAAAGCAATGATGCAACCCCGACGCTCACTTTGTTCGCTGCTCCCCGAGGGAGCGCAGGCCTCCTTGGGGCGGCCCGGCGGAGGCCTGACATGCTGAACCGACTCCTCTCCCACGACCTGCCGCGCAACCGCTGGCTGGCGCTGCTGCTCGTTGCCTGCGTGCTCGGGCTGGCGCTCACGCCCGTCCTGTTTCCCGGCACCAAGGCGCTGAACGTCGCCGCGAAGATCATCGTCTTCATCGTGCTGGTCGCAAGCTTTGACCTGCTGCTCGGCTACACCGGCATCGTCAGCTTCGCGCACACGATGTTCTTCGGCATCGGCGCGTACGGCGTCGCGATCGCGAGCACGGCGCTCGGGCCGACCTGGGGCGCGGTTGCGCTCGGGGTGGTGTGCGCGCTCGCGATCTCGCTCGTGCTGTCGTTGCTGATCGGGCTGTTCAGCCTGCGCGTCAAGGCGATCTTCTTCGCGATGATCACGCTCGCGGTCGCCTCCGCGTTCCTCTCGCTCGCGTCGCAGCTGTCGGAATTCACCGGCGGCGAAGACGGCCTGAGCTTCAAGGTGCCGAGCGCGCTGCAGCCCGGCACCGAGTACCTCGCCGAGCCGATTCTCGGCGCCTCGATCGACGGCCGCTTCGTCACCTACTACCTGCTGTTCTTCGCCGCGGTGGCACTCGTGCTGATGCTGCTGCGCATCGTCAACTCGCCGTTCGGCCGGGTGCTGCAGGCGATTCGCGAGAACGACTTTCGGGCCGAGGCGATCGGCTACCGAACGGTCATTTATCGCACGCTGGCCTCGGTGATCTCGGCGCTGTTCGCCACGCTCGCCGGCGTGCTGCTCGCGCTCTGGCTGCGCTACAACGGGCCCGACACCACGCTGTCGTTCGAGATCATGCTCGACGTGCTGCTCATCGTCGTCATCGGCGGCATGGGCACGATGTACGGCGCCGTTATCGGCTCGGTGCTGCTGGTGCTGGCGCAGAACTACCTGCAGGACCTGATGAAGCTCGCGGCAGGCGCCGTCGAGGGCGTTCCGGTGCTGGCGCAGATCGTGTCGCCGGAGCGCTGGCTGCTCTGGCTCGGCCTGCTCTTCG
>JANXVK010000279.1 GCA_025351675.1 Rhizobacter sp. | reverse complement strand
CTGCGGCCGGGCGATCTACACCGGCGATCTCGACTTTGCCGAAGGCCAGCGCCGCGCCGACGAGTTGGGCCTGGCCTAGATGCTCGCCAAGCGCATCATTCCCTGCCTCGACGTGACCGGCGGCCGGGTCGTCAAGGGCGTCAATTTCGTCGAGTTGCGGGATGCCGGCGACCCGGTCGAGATCGCCGCGCGCTACAACGACCAGGGTGCCGACGAGCTCACCTTCCTCGACATCACTGCGACCAGCGACGGTCGCGATCTGATCCTGCACATCATCGAGGCGGTGGCCTCGCAGGTGTTCATCCCGCTGACGGTCGGCGGCGGCGTGCGCACGGTGGAAGACGTGCGGCGCCTGCTGAACGCCGGCGCCGACAAGGTCAGCTTCAACTCGGCGGCGGTGGCGAACCCGCAGGTGATTCGCGCCGCGTCGAAGAAGTACGGCGCGCAATGCATCGTTGTTGCGATCGACGCGAAGCGTCGCGCGGATGCATCGGGTTGGGATGTCTACACCCACGGCGGGCGCAAGAACACCGGGCTCGACGCGGTCGAATGGGCGCGCGAGATGACAATGCAGGGCGCCGGCGAGATCCTGCTGACGAGCATGGACCGCGATGGCACCAAGAGCGGCTTCGATCTCGCGCTGACGCGCGCGGTGAGCGACGCCGTCAGCGTGCCGGTGATCGCTTCGGGCGGCGTCGGTTCGCTGGAGCACCTCTCCGATGGCATCCGCATTGGCGGCGCCGACGCAGTGCTGGCGGCGAGCATCTTCCACTACGGCGAGTTCACGGTCGGGCAGGCGAAGGCGCTGCTGGCACGTGACGGGATTCCGGTTCGCTCATGAGCCCGCCGGGCCGCCAAGGATCGCGCAGGGGCCTCGTCGTGGCCCATGGCGAATGCTCCCGCTTGGCGGGATGGCGCGCAGCGCTTGGGGTGCTCAATTGACTGCTGCAGCGCGGCGCAGCGAGGTGCGCCTGATCGGAGGCCAGTGGAAGCGCAGCAAGCTGCCGGTCGCCGATGCGCCGGGCTTGCGCCCCACGCCCGACCGCGTGCGCGAGACACTGTTCAACTGGCTCGGGCACGACCTGAGCGGCTGGCGCTGCCTCGATGCCTTTGCCGGCTCGGGCGCGCTCGGCTTCGAGGCCGCGTCGCGCGGCGCCGATCAGGTCGTGCTGCTGGAACGTGATCGGCGGCTCGCACTGAGCCTGATCGACTCGAAACAGCGCCTGAAAGCCGAGCAGTTGCGCATCGAGACGACCGATGCGCTGACTTGGATGGCGCGCTGCCCACCCGATTCGTTCGAGCTCGTGTTCATCGACCCACCGTTCGACGCGTCACTGGTCGAGCCGGCGCTCGCCCTTGCGCAGCGGCTGGTCGTGCCGCAGGGCTTCGTCTACGTTGAGGCCGGGCAGGCCGTATCGCCGCCGCCCGGCTTCAACGCGCATCGTCAGAGCCGGACCGGCGCAGTTCACTTCCATCTGTTGCAGCGCGTCGATTCGCCGTGAGCGGCCCCGGCTACACTGCGGCCGAAATCAACCGCCGGGAGCGCGTCTTGACCTCCGTGACCAAACTGACCGCCGTCTACCCAGGCACCTTCGACCCGATGACGCTCGGCCACGAAGATTTGATGCGGCGTGCGAGCCGGCTGTTCGAGCGGCTCATCGTCGCGGTCGCGGCGGGGCACCACAAACGCACGATGTTCACGATCACCGAGCGGCTCGACATCGCGACCGAACTGGCCGCGAAGTACCCGAACGTCGAGGTGATGGCGTTTCGCGGGCTGCTGCGCGACTTCGTCGTCGGCAACGGCGCCAAAGTGGTTGTGCGCGGCCTGCGTGCCGTCAGCGACTTCGAGTACGAGTTCCAGATGGCCGGCATGAACCGTCAGCTGATGCCCGACGTCGAAACCATGTTTCTTACGCCGGGCGATCTCTACCAGTTCGTCTCGGGCACCTTCGTGCGCGAGATTGCCACCTTGGGCGGTGATGTCTCCAAGTTCGTGTCACCCTCGGTTCTGAGTCGCTTGCACCAGCGGGTGAAGGCGACCGAAGCTTGAGAAAATCATGACAACCCCCCACGTCACTTCGTTCCTGCCCCCCGAGGGGGCCATCAGCCGCCTTGGGGCGGCCCGGCGACGGCTGACATGGCGCTGTTGATCACCGACACGACCGGCGGGCTTTCGCAACGCACGCGTTGCGCCGCCGGTCGCGGCATGCGCTTGCAAGCGCATGCCGTATTCGTCGGGGTGAAGGAGGGTCTGTGGCACTCCTGATCACCGACGAATGCATCAACTGCGATGTCTGCGAGCCCGAGTGCCCGAACCAGGCGATCTCGATGGGCGTGGACTTCTACCAGATCGACCCTGC
>JANXVK010000087.1 GCA_025351675.1 Rhizobacter sp. | reverse complement strand
GTCGGCCTCGACTGGACCGTCAACCTCGGCGCTGCGCGCGTCCGCATCGGCGACAAGGTCGCGCTGCAGGGCAACATCGACCCGAACGTGCTGTTTGCCGGCCCGGCGCAGATTCGCGCCGAAGTGACGCGCACGCTGGTGAGCTACGGCACCCCCGGCGGCCACATCTTCAACCTCGGTCACGGCATCAGCCAGCACACGCCGCCTGAGAGCGTCAGCGTGCTGGTCGACGCGGTGCATGACGTCTCCAAGCGCCTGTTGGCACGAACCTGACGCCGCCACGCCACGACCCGCGCGGATTTTTCTTTTGCAGGTAAGTGAGCGCTCAGGGCTTGACTTATCCCCAAAATCTTGCGCGTCCCTTACATGCCACACGGGCTGCTGCGATGCAGCATGGGATTTCCATCAATCAGCGCTAAGTCGTTGATTTCATTGATTTGCTTCGGCTGCCACGAAAGCGGGCAATTTCCAGCGAAGCCACGCGCAGTCAGCGTTTCCGGCCATTCCACGCCCGGTTGCCCACAAAGTTATCCACAGAAGAAGTGGAAAGCTTTGAAAGCACATAGAAATCATCAACTTAACGCAATCTTGTAAACGAGACTTGAGCTTTGGGCGGTAACTTCATCGACGGATCGGAGACGGAAACGCGACGGGTGCGTGTCGCGGTCGACGCGCCGCAGCACACCGGCTTGTCGGCTCCGCTCGATTACGAAAGTGAGCATCCGCTCGCGCCAGGAACCCTGGTCAGCGTGCCGCTGGGTCGGCGCGAAGTACCGGGTGTGGTCTGGCATGGCGAGGCCGAAGTCGACGTGGGGGTCGAACTGCGCCCGGTCACGGCCGCGCTCGCGTCGCAGCCGCCGCTCGGCGCAGCGTGGCGCGAGCTGGTCGACTTCACCGCCGCGTACTACCAGCGCAGCACCGGCGAGATCGCGCTCTCGGTATTGCCGCCGGAGCTGCGCAAACTCGATGACACCCAGCTTGCGAACCGGATCAAGAAGCTGCACAAGGCGCTGGCTGCTGCGCCTGCCGCCGTGGCCGCCACGACCGCGCCGACGCTGACCGACGAGCAGGCGCTGGTGCTCGCGCAAATCGCCGCCGCAGGCGCGGCCGATCCGCCACCGCCGGTGCTGCTCCACGGCGTGACCGGCAGCGGCAAGACCGAGGTCTACCTCGGCGCCGCCGCGCAGGCGCTCGCGACGGGCGAACAGGCGCTCGTGCTCGTCCCCGAAATCAACCTGACGCCGCAGCTCGAAGCCCGCTTCGCCGAGCGCTTTGCCGGCCGCCACATCGTCTCGCTGCACAGCGGGCTGACGCCGGCACAGCGCTTGCGGAGCTGGCTCGCGGCGCACCTCGGCCTCGCCGATCTGGTGCTGGGCACGCGGCTCGCGGTGTTCGCGTCGATGCCACGGCTCGGCCTGATCGTCGTCGACGAAGAACACGATCCGTCGTACAAACAGCAGGAAGGCGCGCGCTACTCGGCGCGTGACTTGGCGGTCTACCGCGGCCGTTTGGAGAAAGCGATCGTCGTGCTCGGCTCGGCCACGCCGTCGCTGGAGAGCTGGCAGCGCGTCACCGAAGGCAAGTACCTGAAGCTCGCGCTGCCCTCGCGCGTCGGCGGCGGGGCGCTGCCGAAGGTGCGCCTCGTCGACATGAACCAGCAGCCGAAGCTGCACGGCGTGAACACCGCCCTCTCGGCACCGCTGGTCGCCGCGCTGCAGGATCGGCTCGCGCGCGGCGAGCAGAGCCTCGTCTTCCTGAACCGCCGCGGCTACGCGCCGGTGCTGCATTGCGGCGAGTGCGGCTGGAAGAGCGGCTGCCCGCATTGCAGCGCCTGGCGCGTGTTCCACAAGCTCGATCGCAGCTTGCGCTGCCATCACTGCGGCTTCACCGAACGCGTGCCGCGTGCCTGCCCCGACTGCGGCAACCTCGACATCGCGCCGATCGGCCGCGGCACCGAGCGGCTTGAAGAACAGCTCGCCGAATTGCTGCGCACGCCAGACGACAAGCCGGCGCGCATCGCCCGCATCGATGCCGACAGCACCAAGCTCAAGGGCTCGCTCGAAGCGCAGCTCGGCGCGGTGCATGCCGGCGATGTCGATGTGCTGGTCGGCACGCAGATGGTGACCAAAGGCCACGACTTTCGGCGCATCACGCTGGTCGCGGCAGTGAACCCCGACAGCTCGCTGTTCAGCAGCGACTTTCGCGCCCCGGAGCGGCTGTTCGCGCTGTTGATGCAGGCCGGCGGCCGCGCCGGTCGCGATGCCTCACAGGCCGACCGCAGCGAGCTCTGGGTGCAGACCTGGCACCCGGCGCATGCGCTTTACGGCGCGTTGAAGAAGCACGATTTCGAGGCCTTCGCGAGCAGCCAGCTGAAGGAGCGCGAGATGGCCGGTCTGCCGCCGTTCTCGCACCTTGCGATGCTGCGCGCCGACGCGCGCACGCCCGAGGCGGCGCGCGCCTTCCTGCGCGTGGCCGCCGAACTCGCGACGACCCTGCCCGGTGCCGATCAGGTGATGGTGTATCCGCCGGTGCCGATGGGCGTGGCGCGGGTCGCCGATGTCGAGCGCATGCAGATGCTGATCGAGTCGGCCTCGCGCGTCGCGCTGCAGCGCTTTCTGGCGCTGTGGCTGCCAGCGCTCCACACCTTGCGCCGCGCCCACAAGAGCGCGGACGAGCGCATCCTGCGCTGGGCGGTCGACGTCGACCCGTCAGCGATTTGACGGGCGCGGGCGGCGCGGCGGCGGCGCACGATGTGCAGCGCCGGCGCTCATGACCGGCCGAGAAACGTCGGCCAGCAGCAGCGTCGCGCGCACCAGCTCTTCGACCGCTGCGGCCAGATCTTCGGGGGGCTCCAGCGACTCGATCTCGGCAAGCAGGTCGTCGGCGTCTTCGAGGTCGTCGGGCGCAAGGTGGCGATAGACCAGCGCGAGCGGTTCGGTCAGCGCCTTCGCATCGAGCGCCATCAGGTCGGGGAAGAGTTCGAGCGCGGTCGCGAAGCCGGCCACCCACGGGTAGACGGCGTCGATCGCGCCTGAACCACCGTCGTCGTCCTCCTCTTCGTCGTCGTCGTGGTCATCGCCCTGCGCGTGCTCGACCGCGTCGACATCGCTCAGCTCGAACACCCACGGGTCGAACCACTGGCGCCGCTGGATCGCGTCGTCGAGCTCGGCGTGGCGGCGCAGCACCAGTCCGGTCAAGCGCGACGCCTCGAAGCGCGCCGGCAACGCCCGCCCATCGACATCGGTCACATGCGGCAGCCAGCGCCCGACCGCGATGCGACGCGGCTGCAACAGCACGCCGCAGAGGTAACCGTCGAGCATGCTCACATCGAGCGCCTCAAGCGGCGCCGGCACGCGGTCGAGAATCGTTTGCAATTCGTCGAGTTCGCGCTCGTTGAGCGGCTGGACGGCTCGCGCCGGCGCGGCCGGTCGTGGCGGGCGCGGCGTGCTGCGCGACGATGAAGGTTGGTGCGGACCGGACATGGCGCATTGTCGCGCGCACACGCGGAGGGCGCGAGGGTGTGATTTTCCTTCCGCTGGGCGACGCGATACACAACGTTCCGGTGCGTCCCCTCGAATCGGGGATGGCGGCGCCCGTGGCGCGTCCCTAGAGTCGTCGTCACTGCTGTCACACGGCGCCTCGCAAGAGGCACGATGCAAGTTCCGAAAGCCCGCCGAAGAACACCACGCCGAACAGGGCAACGAACCGTTACCGGTCCCAACGACGTCCTTCCCGAAGGACTTCAAAGCCCACCCGCTCACGCGGGTGGGCTTTTTTTGGCCAGCGGCCGTCGTCGTGGCGTTTGCGGGGCGAGGCCGGCCGACTTCACCATGTCCTACACGCGAGCCTCGCGCCCACCGACGGATGCAGGCCCGCGCATCGCCCAGTATTTGGTTCCAACTTCCCAACAGGAACCCAATCATGCGATCCAAGTTATCTCTTCTCGCCGCCGGCCTGCTGGCGCTCGGCGGCACAGCCGCTCACGCGCAGCTGGTGCTCGTCTCGCCGATCGACTTCCAAGGCAGCGGCCTCGGCTCGGTCAACACGATCCTGACGATCACCAGCCCCGCCAATTCCACGACCGAGGCCGGTGGCGTGGCTTGGAACGGCACGACCGACGTCAAGACCGGCGACTTCCTCAATGGCGCGTCGCAGACCATGACCCGCAGCTTCGCCGATCTCGGCGTGACCTCGGCGAGCAGCCTGCGCGTCGTCTTCAACGCACTCGAACCAGGCAACGCGCTGAACGGCATCGACCTGACCGGGCTGACGCTGGGCGTGTACAGCGCGGCCGGCACCCAAGTCTTCAGTGCGTCGATTCCGCAGACCTATGGATTCACCGACACTTTCACCGGCGCAGGCAACTCCGGCTTCGTGTTCGGGCTGACCGGCGCCTCGCTCACCCAACTCGCCGCGGTGTTCACCAGCGACTTGCGGGTCGGCCTGACCGCCGGCGCGGCGAACGCGACCGGCGGGTTCGAAACCTTCTTCGTCGGCAATGCCACCACGGCGGTCACGCCGGTACCCGAGCCCCAGACCTACGCCCTGATGCTGGCGGGGCTCGGCGCGCTCGGCTTCGTCGCGCGGCGTCGCCGCCGTTCCGAGGGCTGAACGGCACGGATCTCGCCTTGCGCCCGGCACGCATGAGAATGCGTGCCGGTGCGACAAGGAGTTCCGATGCCACGACCCGACAACCTTGATCTGAACAGTGCCGGCGCCGGCGAGCTCGCCGCCGCCGTGCGCGCGCGAGCCACCCGTGCGCTCGCGCTCTGCGACGCCGCGATCGCGCGCATCGAGCGGCTCGACGGCCCGGTCAACGCGGTCATCGCGCGATTTCGAGCTCGCGCGCGAGCAGGCGACCGCCTGCGATGAACGCATCGCCGGTGGAGACACCCGCGGCGCGTTGCTCGGCGTGCCGATGACGGTCAAGGAGTCGTACAACATCGCCGGCCTGCCGACGACGTGGGGCCTGTGGCCGTTACGCGACTTCCGGCCCACCGACGACGCGGTGCCGGTCAAGCGCCTGAAGGCCGCAGGCGCGGTGACCTTGGGCAAGACCAACTCGATCCGCGTGCCGGCACACTTTTGCGGCGTGTTCGGGCACAAGTCGCGCTTCGGCCTGCTGCCCTCGCGTAGCCACGCGCCGCCCTGCTGCTCGACACGCACCCCCATGCCCGCGCCGACACGCCGACGCGCGCTGCGCTGCACGCGCTCGCCGACGATCTGGCGCGCGAGGGCGCGCGCATTGCGCGGGCGAGCCCTCGATTGCCGGAGTCGCTGCCCGACCTCGCGGCCGTCCACAAGGACTACGTGACGATGCTGATGACAATCACGAGCTACGGCACGCCGGGCGCGCGCGACGTGATCTCGGCGCACGCGTGGTTCACGCTGATCCAGCGCCGCGCGAAGGTGCGACGCCAGTGGCGCGCGCTGTTCGGCGCGTTCGACGTGGTGCTCGCGCCGGTCTTCGGCACGCCCGCGTTCCCGCTGACGAGCGAGGCCGACTGGGGCCAGCGCACGCTGCTGCTCGACAGCGAATCGACACCGTTCGGCGACCAGCTCGCGTGGGCCGGCATGGCGACCTCCGCCGACCTGCCCGCCACCGTGGCGCCCATCGCGACCAGCCCCGAAGGCCTGCAGATCGGCGTGCAGATCATCGGCGCGTTCCTGCACGACCGCACGACGATCGCGCTGGCGCACCAGCTGCAAATGCTGCGCGCCGGCTGAAACGCGGCGGCGGCTCAGGCGCCGATCACACCGCCGTCGACGCGCCGGATCACCACCGTCGCCGAGCGCGGCCGGCCACCGGTGGGCCACTTCGAGAACTTGCCCGGTTCGGCCGGGTCGCTGCGGTCGCTCGGCGTCTCGCCCGGATGCTGCACATTGATGAACATCGTCGTGCCATCGGGCGTGAGCGCCACGCCGGTGATCTCGCAGTTGACCGGACCGGTCAGGAAGCGGCGCACCTCGCCGCTCGCTCGGTCCATCGCCAGCATCTGGTTGTTGCCGATGCGCGCGAACTCGCCCTTGTTCATCTGCGTCGCGTGCGCGTCGGTCTGGATCCACATCACGCCGCGCGCGTCGAGCGTCAGGCCGTCGGGGCAGCCGAAGATGTCGCCGCGGACGTTGCCCTTCGCATCAGCACGCTCGTTGGCCGGGTCGCCGGCGAACACGAGGTGATCCCAGCGCATCGCAGTCGCGTCGAAATCGCCCTCTTCCTTCCAGCGGATGATCTCGCCCATCGTGTTGTTGGCGCGCGGGTTCGCAGCGTCGGTGCCGGGCTGGTCTTTCGCGCCGCGCGAGGTGTTGTTGGTCAGCGTGCAATAGACCTCGCGGGTCTTCTGGTCGATCGCGAGCCACTCGGGGCGATCCATCTTGGTCGCGCCGAGCGCGTCGCTCGCCTGGCGCGCCTTGATCACGACCTCGCCGGCATCGTTGAACCCGTTCGCGGCTGTCAGCGGGCCGGTGTCGTGCACCAGTGGCAACCAGCGGCCGGAGCCGTCGGCGTCGAAGCGGGCGACGTAGAGCGTGCCGTGGTCGAGCAACTCGCGGTTGGCCTGCGCGCGCGTCAAGCCGTTGCCGGCGGGCGCGATGCGGTCGCGGCTGACGAACTTGTAGATGTACTCGAAGCGCGCGTCCTCGCCGGAATAGACGACCGCGCGGCCGTCTTTCGTGACCGCCACCCACGCGCCTTCGTGCGCGGCGCGGCCGAGCGCGGTGCGCTTGACGGGCGTGCTGGCCGGGTCCATCGGGTCGATCTCGACGACCCAGCCGAAGCGGTTGAACTCGTTCGGGTGCCTGGCGGCGTCGAAGCGTTCATCGTGTTCCTCCCAGCGGTAGAAGCCGGTCTTGCGCAGGCCCCAGCGCTGCTGGTGCGGGCTCGGCTTGGCGTCGCCCAAACCGAAGTAGCCGCTGAAGTTCTCCTCGCCGGAGAGGTAGGTGCCCCAAGGCGTCTGGCCGCTGGCGCAGTTGTTGAACGTGCCGAGCGCGGTGCGCCCGGCCGGGTCGGCGGCGGTCTTCATCAGCGCGTGGCCGGCGGCCGGTCCGCCGATCGCGAACGGCGTGCTCGCGGTGAAGCGGCGCGCGTACGGCGAGGGCCGAACCATCGCCCAGGCATCGCCGCGGCGCTCGACCTCGATCACCGCGACGCCATGCGCCGCCTGCGCCTTCTTCACCTTCTCGGCGCTCCAGGTCTTCATGCCGTCGGCATGCAGCAGGCCGTCGTCGCTGTACTCGTGGTTCATCGCGAGCAGGCCGCGGGTGCTGCTGCCGGTGAGCGGGTAGAAGTGGATGCCGTCGTGGTGCATGCCCATCTGCACCGCTTGGTCGGCGGCGCTGGCGGAGGCGTCTTCGCGCCACGCCGGCATGTTGCCGGGCACGCCGATCGGCTCGCCCCAGGCCGCGATCACGCTCGCGACGTAGCCCTCGGGCACGGTGATGCCGTCGGCCGTGCTGACCGGTACGCCCTTGAAGCCGAGCAGCGGCGCGCCAACCTTCGGCCCGGTCGCGCAGCCGGCCACGAGCGGCCCGAGCGCAGCACCGGCGAGCACCACGAGCCCGCCTTGAAGCCAGACGCGCCGCGCCGGGTCGGAAATGTCGTGGATGCTGGGGTTGGCCGATCGGTTGCTGTCCTCCATTGCATCGAAGTCTTTGGCCATGGTTTCTCCCCGTTCAGAGTTTCTCGGTTTCGCCGGTCTTCGGTTGCCACTTCATCAGCCGCTTCTCGACCTTGCCGACAGCCGCGTCGAGCATCAGTGCAAACACCGTCAACACGAGGATACCGGCCATCACTGTGTTGATGTCGAACGAGCCCTCGGCCTGCAGGATCAGATAACCCACGCCGCGGGAGGAGCCGAGGTATTCGCCCACCACCGCGCCGACGAACGCGAGGCCGACGCTGGTGTGCAGCGAGCTGAACACCCAGCTCGTCGCGCTCGGCAGGTACACATGCCGCAGCAACTGCTTCTGCGAGGCGCCGAGCATGCGCGCGTTCGCGAGCACGACCGGGCTTACTTCCTTCACGCCTTGGTAGACGTTGAAGAAGACGATGAAGAACACCAGCGTGACGCCGAGCGCGACCTTGCTCGCGATGCCGAGACCGAACCAGACCGCGAAGATCGGCGCCAGGATCACGCGCGGCATGCTGTTCAGCGCCTTGATGTAGGGGTCGGTGATGGCTGCGGCCATCGGGCTCAGCGCCAGCCACAGGCCGCAGCCGAGACCGAGCACCGTGCCAATGACGAAAGCGAGCACGGTCTCGAGCAGCGTGACCCCCAGGTGTTCATAGATATTCGCGTTGACAACGAACCAGTTCCAGATGCGGCTGCCGATCTTCAGCGGCTCGCCGAAGAAGAACGCAGCCTGCTGGTCGTTCTCGAACACGAACGGCGGGATCAGGCCGGGCGTGGTCAGCACGTGCCAAAGCACGAAGATCAGCAGCAGCAGGCCCACCTGCCAGAAGCGGAGGTATTTCATGGGCGCAGGTACTTCATGCGGCGAGCTGCTGCCGGTAGCCCTTGAGCACCTCTTCGCGCAGCACGCTCCAGATGGCTTGGTGCAGCTCGACGAAGCGTGGCGTGGCGCGCACTTCGGCCACGTCGCGCGGGCGCGGCAGGTCGATCGCGAATTCACCGATCGGGTGCGAGCCCGGCCCGGCGCTGAGGCAGACGACGCGGTCGCTCATCGCGATCGCCTCGTCGAGGTCGTGCGTGATGAACAGCACCGCTTTCCGGGATTGACCACCCCCAAGCGCTTCGCGCCAGCCCCCCGAGGGGGCCGGCGACTTGCTTGGGGCGGCCCGGCGCGCGTCGCCGGCGCCCGCCCAAAGTTCGAGCACTTCGTTCTCCATCAACTGGCGGGTTTGGACGTCGAGTGCCGAGAACGGTTCGTCCATCAGGATGATGTCGGGGTCGAGCACCAAGGTCTGCGCCAGGCTCACGCGCTTGCGCATGCCGCCCGAAAGCTGGTGCGGATAGCGATCACCGAAGCCGCCGAGGCCGACCCGCTTGAGCCACTCGTCGGCCTGCGCGCGCGCGTCGAGCGCGCCGCGGAACTCGAGCCCCGCCATCACGTTCTGCGCCGCGGTGCGCCACGGCATCAGGCTCTCGGCCTGGAACATGTAGCCGGCGCGCCGGTTGATGCCCGCGAGCGGCTCG
>JANXVK010000208.1 GCA_025351675.1 Rhizobacter sp. | reverse complement strand
GACGAACTTGGCGTTGCCGGTCGGTTCGACCTTCTTGATCAGTTCGGCGAGCGAATAGCCGATCCACGGGATCACCATCGACCAGCCTTCGACGCAGCGCAGCCGATAGATGCGCTCTTCCATCGGCGCGAGCTTGAGCAGTTCGTCGATGTCGTAGAGCTTCGGCTTCTTGACCTCGCCTTCGATCGCGACCGTCCACGGCCGCGTCTTCAGCGTGTGCGCGTTCTGCGCCGGGTCGCCCTTGTCGGTGCCGAACTCGTAGAAGTTGTTGTAGCCGGTCGCGTCGATGTACGCGGTGGGCTTTTCCATTGTCGTGCCGCCCGAGATCCCGCTGCGCGTGCTGGCGAGTGCGGCGAGCTTGCCGGCGCGCGCGACTTGCGCGTGCGCATCGCGCGCCGCCCAGCTCGCGAGCGCGGCGCCGGCGACGCCGGTGCCGAGCAGCTTCAGCAGGTCGCGCCGGCCTTCATAGGCGGCGCGGGTCGTGATCTCGGACGGGTGGGGATGAACGAACCCTCGGTCGCGCAGGAAGTGCATGGCAATGCTCGTTGTGGTCTTGCAGCTCGGTCGCGGTGCGACCGAGCTTCTTACATGCGCAATCGAAAGCCCCTCACAGGGTGCCGTAGGAATGCAGCCCCGACAGGAACATGTTCACGCCGAGGAACGCGAAGGTCGTGACCACGAGGCCGACCAGCGCCCACCACGCCGAGACGTTGCCGCGCAGGCCCTTCATCAGCCGCATGTGCAGCCAGGCCGCGTAGTTGAGCCAGACGATCAGCGCCCAGGTCTCCTTCGGGTCCCAGCTCCAGTAGCCGCCCCAAGCCTCGGCGGCCCAGAACGCGCCGAGGATGGTCGCGATCGTGAAGAACGCGAAGCCGACCGCAATCGACTTGTACATCAGGTCGTCGGCGATCTCGGCGCTCGGCGTGCGCGCGTTGATCCATTTGCGCGCGAGGATCGTGAACGCGAAGAACGCCATCAGACCGGCGACCATGCGGCCCGATTTTGCGACCGAGGCCATGCCGTCGGCCGACAGCCCGCCGAACGCCGCGAAGCCGAGCAGCGGCAGCGCGATCACGAGGCCGGGCACGCCGAGCAGGCCGATCCAGAGCGCGCGCGTCGTCGCGTTCTTCAGCACGTAGGCGAGTGCGACCATCGCCGAGAGCGCGAAGCTGCCGTAGCCGATGAAGTTGGCCGGCACGTGCACCTTCATCCACCAGCTCTGCAGCGCCGGCACCAGCGGCTGAATCTCACTCGCCCCGCGCGCCACCGTGTACCAGATCAGGAAACCGACCGCCGCGCTGACCACCAACATCACGAACGCGCCGAGCGACTTGATCTTGTAGTGCTGCTCGTAGTACAGGTAGAACAGCGCGGTCATCCAGCAGAACAGCACGAACACTTCATACAGGTTGCTGACCGGGATGTGGCCGATGTCGGCACCGATCTGGTGGCTCTCGAACCAGCGCACCATCGTGCCGACGAGCGCCATAGACACCGCCGCCCACGCCATGCCGGAGCCGATGCGCACGGCGGTGTTCTGCTCGGTCTTCGCTGCGAAGCCGATCCAGTAGAACGCGGTGCTCATGAAGAACAGCACGCACATCCACATGATCGCGCTCTGGCTCGACAGGAAATACTTCAGCATGAAGACCTTGTCGCCTTGCGCGAGGTCGGCGCCGAAGCCGTCCATCTGGCGGTTGTACAGGCTGATCGCGAGCAGTGCGGCGGCCGCCACACCGACCATCAGCACCCGGAGCGGGCCCCAGAACCAGCCGAGCAGGATCGCGACCGGCAGGGTGCCGATCAGGATCAGTTTCTCGTAATAGTCCATCGCGCCGGCGTAGCGCGAGAACGCATACGCGCCGCCCGTGAGCACGAGCGCGGCGAAGGCCCAGTCGAACAGCGAGCGGCCGGTGAAGAAACCCATCGGCCCGGACGGGCGGCCCAAGGTCATCGTTTTCAACGTGGTGGTGTTCATGAAGCGTCCTTCAGGATCTGATGCTTCAGCGCCTCGAACTCGGCATCGGCATCCAGCGTGCGTCGCGTTGTAGACAGCGCCGCGGTGATTTTCGTTCCCGTCTGCGTCGGCGCCAGCCACACCCACAGGCGCCGTTCGCGAATGTAGAGCATCGCGAACACGCCGATGATCAACAGCACCGCCCCGAGATACACGAGCGTCTTGCCCGGTGCCCGCGCGACCTGGAACACGCTCGCCTGCACCTGTTTGAAGCCGGCGAGCTCGAACAGCACCGGCGCCGGGTAGAAGAAGCTGTCGGACAGCGACAGCACCGATTGCGTCATGAAGGCCTGGGTCTTTTCGTCGGCCGCTAGCGGTGCGAGGCCGGCGCCTTCGCGCGTCAGGCTCAGCAGCTCGAACAGGCTGCCGTTCAGGATGCGCAACAGCACCTCGGCGATGCGGCCGCGATCGGGTGCGGGCACGCTGCTTTCGATGAACTCCGAGATCGCCTGCAGCCCGCCCGTCGGCTTGACCGAATCGGCGTTGTCCTTCGCGCGCGCACTCTCGGCGCCGGCAAACAACGCCAGCGCGCGCTCGGCCGTGGTCGTCAGTTGCGCGGCCATCTCGGGCTTGTCGGCGGGTGTCGCCAGCGCCACGTAGCGCGCTGCCGCCTTCGCGCGCAGCGCGGGGTCGAGCAAGGCGGCGCGCAGGCGGGTCCAGCCGCCGATGCTGTCGGTGTCGTCGGCGGGGATGCGCAGGTAGCGCATCTCTTGATCGGGCTTGTCGCGCGTGCCGGCGAGGAACACGCGCTGGCCGTCGAGCTCGACCGGCAGCATGTAGTTGTTGAACTCGCGCGCCTGGCCGGCGGCGTCGCGCAGCTTGTAGCTGATCGACGGGCCGACGTTGCGCAGCTCCTTCTTGTTGAGGCCCTTCGCGCCCGAGCCGAGGTGATCCTTCAGCGAGCTGACGAGGTCAACCTTGCGCACGTCGACCGCACTGCCACCGGCCGCGTCACCACCAGAGCGGCCGCCGAGGTTCTCGACATTGATCACGCGCAGCCCGGTGAACTCAAGTGTCATCTTGGCATCGCCGTTGCTGATCTGCGCGTTGCCGCCGACGTTGCCTTCGATCTCGAACGGCTTGCCGCCGGCCGTCATCGGAAAGCCGCGCAGCTTCAGCGACGAGCCGCCGTCGTCGAAGCTGCTCTGGTAGATCGCGACGCCGCGGTGGAACGCCGGCTCGTTGACCTTGACCAGCGCCGGGATCGTCTCGCCGGTGTTGCGGTCGTGGATGACGATTTCGCTGGCGAACAGCTTGGGCATGCCGGTCTCGTAGTAATCGACGATGAACTTCTTCAGTTCCACGTCGAACGGCAAGTCCTGCAGCACGACGCCGTCCTGCATGTTGATCACCGCGGTGCCGGCCTTGCCGCCCTCGGGTACCAGCAGGTTGGCGCGGAAGGTCGGTGTGTCGGGGCCGAGGCGGTATTGCGCCGGCACGTCCTTCATCATGCCGCCGCCGGCGTAGGTGCTCTTGCCCTGCAGCGCCATCTGCGCGCGGACGATCAAGTCACCGTCGAGCAGGCCACCGATGCACACCAGCACGATCGCGGAGTGCGCCGAGATGTAGCCCAGCTTGTTGGCCGCACCACGGCGCGCGGCGATCATCGTGCCGTTTTCGCGAACCTGCACCTTCGCCTTCCAACCGCCGTGCACGAGCAGCGCGCTGATGCGCTCGAAGGCCTGGTCGCGCGACTCGGCCACTTCCGAACTGCCGCGGTGGTGGAATGACGCCAGTGCCTGCTCGCGCACCTGCTCCTTGTAAGTCTTCAGGTCAGCGATGATCTTCGGCACGTTGCGCGCGATGCACAGGCTGGTCGAGGTGACCAGGAACGCCAGGATCAGCAGGAACCACCAGACGCTGTAGACGCTGAACAGCCCGACCCGCGAGAACAGCGCGGCCCAGAACGGCCCGAACTGGTTGACGTAGTTGTTGTGCGGCTCGTGCTGCTTGACGACCGTGCCGATGACCGAGGCGATGCAGATCACCGTCAGCAGCGAGATCGAGAACCGCATCGACGACACCAGTTCGACGCAATCGCGCACCCAGCGCGATCGGGCGCGCACTTCGATGCCGGTG
>JANXVK010000206.1 GCA_025351675.1 Rhizobacter sp. | reverse complement strand
GGGCTCTGGCCGTTGTAGCCCCACAGGTTCGCCTTCATGCCGGGCGCGAGTTCACGCACCACCGTCTCGGCGACGAGGTGGAACTCCTTGACGTTGTCGCGAATGCGCCAAGGCAGCGACCAGCCGTTCAGCGTCACAACCGGGTTGAAGGGCCGTCCGGTGGGCGGTGCCGGCGGCGGCTGCATCGTCGGCGAGGTTTGGCTCGCGGCCTCCGGCAGCGAGGCCGCGCCGACGCGGCTCACCGCGGCCGCGCCGAGCGCGGTCGCGGTGACGCCAGCGGCGGCAGTTTTCAGGAAGTTTCTGCGGGGGTTCATGGGAGTTCCTTGGGTGCAGGCGAACGGCCGGCGAGGGCGGTTCGAAGATCGGTTTCGGCGATCCAGTGATCGCGCAGCGCCTCGACATAGCCGGTGACGCTCGCGACCTGGTCGCGCGCGTCGGCGAGCAGCTCGAACACGCCGATCAGCATGCCGTTGTAGCGCAGCAGGTTCTCGTCGGAGATGCGCTTCTTCAGCGGCAGGACCTCGTCGCGATAGTGCTTCGCCAGCGCCCAGGCGGTGCGGTACGCGGCATACGACTCGCGCACTTCCGAGCGCGCGTTGACGGCGACGGCGGCGGTGCGGTGCAACGACTGCATGTAGACCGCCTCTGCGCGCGTCGAGCGCGCGCTGCCGAAGTCGAACAGCGGCAATTCGAGTTCGATCTCGTAGCCGTTTTGGCGCGGCTCGTGGGTCTGGCTCTTGTTCGCGTAGCCGGCGTGCAGCACGTTGACGAAGCGGGTTGCCTTCGTCAGGCCGAGCGCCTGCGCGGTGGCGACGGTCGACCGCTTGGCCATCAGTACGTCGAGGCGCCGGTCGATCGCCGCCTGCTCCGCATTCTGCGACTGCAGCGGCGCTTCGGGTAGATCAGGCAGGCGCTCGGGCAGCTTGAAGTCGGGCGCGTCGCCCGACAAGCCGAGCAGCCGCGTCAGCCGCTCGCGCGCGGCGACCGCTTGGTGACGGGCGCGGGCCAGCTGCGCGGTGGCATCGGCCTCGAAGGCCTGTTGGCGCATCTGCGCGAGCTTGCTGAAGTTGCCTGCGCGCAGCATGCGGCGCGCAAGTTCGCTCGACGCGTCGGCCGCTTGCCAGACCTGCTCGAAGTAGCCGACGAGGTCCCGCGCCGCGACGGCGCCGAAGAACGCGCGGCGCGCGTCGGCGGCGATGCCGACGGCGTCGAACGCCGCCTGATACTGCGCCTGCTCGAACCGGCCCTGCTCGACTTGGCGTGCAAGCGGCATCGTC
This sequence comes from Rhizobacter sp., assembly GCA_025351675.1. Lineage (GTDB taxonomy): Bacteria > Pseudomonadota > Gammaproteobacteria > Burkholderiales > Burkholderiaceae_C > LMDS01. The sequence continues at coordinate 8,972 of JANXVK010000206.1, read as the reverse complement.
AGCAGGCCCAGCACATCGAACACGATCGAGCGCTCGATCTCGGTGATGCCACCACCGCCACCACCGCGTAATCGGCCGAATCTGAACGACGGGTTGGCCAACCGGCCGGCGCGCACCTGTTCCGACTCGGCGATGCCGAGCTCGGCGAAGCTGGCCTGCAGGCCGCGGTTGTTGAGCAGCGCGAGTTCGACCGCGCTGTCGGCTGTCAGCGGCTGACTCAGCAGCTCGCCGATGCGCGCCTGCGCTGCGTCGACGTCGGCCGGCGAGCGCTGCCAGACGGCGCGCTGGCCGGTTCGCTCCTGCGTGAGTTCGGCGACCTTGCCGAAGCCGCCGTCAGTGGAGAACGAGGCACAGCCGGAGAGCACGGCGGCCGCGCACACGGCGAGCGCACCGGGACCCGAGCCCGCAAAGGGTTTGAAGAATATGTTCATTGTCGAAGCACCTGGACTGCCGGCGCGGGGACAAGCCCGGCCGGCCGAGATGCGCGCGTTTCAGCGCGCGAGCGTGATCAGGCTTGGTTGCGCAGGCCTGCCCGGGTCAGGTGCTTCGGGGTGGGCGCTCTTGGCCGTCCGAGAGAAAGCTCGGGGCCGGTGCGCTGAGGTCGGGGAACGACAGGGTCGCGTGCGCCGGGGCCGTCGGCAGTGTCGGCAGGCTGTTCGCAAGCGCCGTGACTGAGCAAAAATCACAACACAGGTTGCAGTTGTCGGGTGCGCTCGTGGGCTGGGCATCGACCTGGCCGTGCGCCATGCGCGCGTGGTCAGGCGTCGCATCGGGCATCGAATGGCCCATCGCCGCATGCTGCGCATTCGACGCCGCCGTGCTTGCCGGTGCCGTCATCGGGCACAGCATCGCTGCCGCCAGCGCGCCCCGAACCGGGAGCAGCACCGCGAACACCACCACGAGCCAGATGCGCAAGGTCTTCACGAAGTCACGGTAGCGCAGCCGCCGCATCGGGTTTGGCGGCGCGAATCTGCTGCCACATGTTGCGGCCGGTCACGGTGAGCTGCAGCGACCCACCGTTCCATTCGAGCCAATAGAGTGCGACGTAATCGGCGATCAAAGCCTCGCTGAGCAGGTCGGCCCGCCGTCGCTTCAGTGCGTCGACCGTGAACAAAAAGGCATTGCGCAGGTCTTCGGTACGGGACGACAGGGTGGAAGTTGTCAATGCGCGCTCCGGTGAGTCCTCACAGTATCACCCGGAGCTCTCCTACCTGCCGCGGCGTTGTGGGCATGAAACACTCCATAGCGCCTCAACCGCGACCTTGTGCCGCCGAACCCCCATGTCCAACCCGCCCGAAATCGACCGCGATGCGCCGCTCATCTTCATCGTCAACGCCGCTTCCGGCAGCGAAGGCGCGAACGCCAAGCGCGATGCGATCGAGGCGGCGCTGAACGCGGCCGGCCGCGCCGGCGAATTGCGCTTCGCGCTCGCGGCGGAGCTCGCGGGTGTTGCGCGCGCGGCCGCGGCGCAGGCCAGCGCGACCCGCAGCGCGGTGATCGCGGTCGGCGGCGACGGCACGATCAACGCCGTGGCGCAGGCGGCGCATGCCGAGGGTTGTGCGATGGGCGTGGTGCCGCAGGGCACGTTCAACTACTTCGCGCGCAGTCACGGGCTGCCGGCCGAACCCGGCGCGGCGGTGCGCGCGCTGCTGCAGGCAACGCCGCAGGCGGTGCAGGTCGGCTGCGTCAACGGCACGGTGTTTTTGGTCAACGCCAGCCTCGGCATGTACCCCGCGCTGCTGGAGGACCGCGAGACCTGGAAGGCGCGTTTCGGGCGCAGCCGGTTGGTCGCGCTCGGCGCGGCGTTTGTGACCCTGATGCGCGAGCATCGCCAGTTGCGCCTGCGCATCGAGCAGGGCGGCGTGGTGCGCAGCGTGCGCACGCCGACCTTGTTCGTCGGCAACAACCGGCTGCAGCTCGAGCAGGTCGGGCTGCGCCCGTCGCCCTCTATCGACGCCGGCAGCATCGCCGCGGTGATGCTCAGGCCGATCGGCACGCTGACGATGCTGTGGCTGCTGGCGCGCGGCGCGTTCGGCAGCCTGGGCGAGGCCGACGATGTCGAGAGCTTTGCGTTCCGGCAGATGACGGTGTCGCTGTCGCGCGGTGCCGGCACGCGCCGCGTCAAGGTCGCATTCGACGGCGAGGTCGCGTGGCTGCACGCGCCGCTGCAGTTCGAGGTCGCGGCGCGGCCGCTGTGGCTGCTGATGCCGGCCGCTGCGAGCGCGGCCGACCTGGCCTGCGAGGGTGCCCGGTGAGCGTGCTGCTGCAGATATCCGATCCGCACTTCGGCACCGAGCGACCGCAGGTGGTCGAGGCGCTGGTGGCGCTGGCGCAGCGCGAGCGGCCCGAGCTGGTCGTGCTCTCGGGCGACATCACGCAGCGCGCGCGCCCTGAGCAGTTCCGCGCCGCGCGCGCGTTCGCCGACCGGCTCGGCGCGCCGTTCGTCGCGATCCCCGGCAACCACGACATCCCGCTGTTCGACCTGCGGGCGCGGCTGTTCCATCCCTACGCCCGCCAGCGCGCCGCGTTCGGCGCCGAGCTGGAGCCGGTGCATGCGTCGGTCGGGCTGCTCGTCGTCTGCGTCAACACGACGCGGCCGTGGCGGCACAAGAACGGCGCGGTCAGCGGCGCGCAGATCGAGCGCGTCGCAGCGCGTCTCGGTGCGGCGACGCCGGCGCAGCTGCGCGTCGTCGTCGTGCATCAGCCCGCTGCCGTGTCGCGCCCGCAGGACGCGCACGACCTGCTGCGCGGCCACGCGCACGCGCTGCGGCGCTGGGCCGAGGCCGGCGCCGACGTGGTCATGGGCGGGCACATCCACCTGCCGTACGTGCTTGAGCGGCCCGGCCTGGCGCGGCCGCTCTGGGTCGTGCAGGCGGGCACCGCGGTGTCGTCGCGGGTCCGCGAGGGCGTGCGGAATTCGGTGAACCTGCTGCGCTGGAATGGTGCTGCCGGCGCGCGCGAGGTGCTCGTCGAGCAATGGGACGGCGCTGCCGACGGCGGCGCGTTCACGCTCGTCGCGACGACGCGGCTCGTCCCGGCGCGGGGCGGCAATGGACGCTGAATTCGCCGTGCTCGCGCGACTCGCGCCGCTGGCCGGCGCGCACGCGCTGTCGCTGTTCTTCGCGCTGCTGGTTCTGCTGCTGGCGCTGACGTGGCTCGGCTGGTGGGCGTTCCAGCGCTGGATGCTGCCGCGCGCGCACGGTGCCGCACCGACGCCGTTGCTGTTGGGGTTGCGCCTGGCACTCGGCTTCGGCGCGATCGTGCTCGGCGCGTGGGTCTTCGCCGAGATCGCCGAACAACTGAAGGCCGGAGCGCCGCTCGGTGCGGCCGACCAGGCCCTGGCCGATGCGTTGCGCACGAGCGTGCCGCCGGCGGCGCTGCAGGCGTTCGCGTGGCTGACCCGGCTCGCCGACCCGGCGACGTTGACCGTGCTGTGCATCACGGTCGCCATCGGCCTCGTGCTCGCCGGGCGCCGCTGGCTCGCGTTCGGCTGGGTCGCGGCCGTCGCCGGCAATGCGCTGTTGAACATCACGCTGAAGCAAGTGTTCGCGCGCGTGCGGCCGGTGCACGACGACGGCATCGTGCTCGCCCACGGCTTCAGCTTTCCGAGCGGCCACACGTCGGGCGCGGTCGTCGCCTGGGGGATGCTGGCGTATGTCGCGATGCGCTTCGTGCCGGCGCGGGGCCACCTCGCGCTGATGCTCGCCGCGGTGGCGCTGGCGTTCACCATCGGCGCGAGCCGGATGTTCCTGCGCGTGCACTTCGCCAGCGATGTGATCGCCGGGTTCGCATCGGGCAGCGCGTGGCTGGCGGTGTGCATCGCCAGCATCGAGTTGTCGCGCTGGTATGAGGGCCGAAAGATGTCGTGAATGGCGCGTGCTGCGCGCTGCCGTGCAAGCGGCGGCGGCTCAACGATCGGCGCGGCGTCCGAACACGGCCCAGCCGGCGATCGCGGTGAAGGTCAGAACGATCGCCACGACGATCCAGAACCCGTGCGCATGCTGCGCCAGTGGCACGCCGCCGACATTCATGCCGAACAGGCCGGCCAGAATGTTGATCGGCAGCGCCAGCACGGTCACGATCGTCAGCACGAACAGGCTGCGGTTCGTGCCTTCGACGACCTGCGCCGCAATCTCTTCCTGCAGCAGCTTGATGCGCTCCTGCAAGGTGCTCATGTCGCGCAGCACGACCGAGAACTCCTCGCTGGCCTGGCGCAGCGCCTGCACGTCGAGCTCGGTCATCCACGCCGGCGGATGCTGCAGCAGCCGGAACAGCGCCGCCGGCTCGGGTGCGAGCAGGCGCTGCAGCCGCACCAGCAGGCGCCGCAGCGCACCGAGCCGCGCACGCTTGTGGTCGAGGCGGTTGGCGAGCAGGTCGTCTTCGATGCGGTCGACACGTTCGGTCGCGCCGCGCACGATCTCGACCAGCACATCGGCCTGCGCTCGCAACAGATGCTCGAGCAACTCGGCCGACGAGCGTAGCGCCTGCCCCCCCTTGACCGCCTCGCGCAGCCTGTCAACTGAGCGCAGCGGCTGGCGGCGCGCGGTGATGACGAGGCGGCGATCGACATGGATCCACAGCGTCGCGATGTCAGAGGGTTCGAACGCGAAGTCGAAATGCAGGTCGTTGACGACGGCGATCAGCGCTTGTTCGCTGCGCTCGATGCGGGTCGCGTGCAGACCGTCGTGCAAGGTCTCGAAGAACGCATCCGACAAGCCGGCGTGCTGCCGCAACCACGGCAGCGCACCGGTGTGCGCGAGGTTGAAGTGCAGCCAGACGAAGCCGCGGTGGCCGGGCTCGGCCAGCCAGCGGCCTGCAGCATCGCTGTCGACGGCCACGCCGGCCGCATCGGCCTCGGGTTCGGCTTCGTTCAGGTAGCCGCAGATCAGGCCGGCAGCGTCGGCGCCCCAGGTCGGTTGGTTCACGGTCGGCGGTGGCGGCAAAGCCGGTGAGTTTGCGACACGGGTGTGACAGGCTGTGACCGCGCGCAGTCGCCGGCGCGTCGCGACGCTGAACGACAATCCTCGACCATGAAGAGATCCTCCCGTCGTTCGCTCGTTGCCGTCGGGCTGGCGTTCGCCGCCACCGCGCGCGCCGCCGGTGGGCATTTCGATGTCGACGATGCGGCGGTGGTCGAGCCCGGCCATTGTTAGTACGAATCCTGGCTGACGCGGGCGCCGTCCGTATCGGCCACGCTGTTTCACTTCGCGCCGGGCTGCCGTGTCGGGCCGGTCGAGCTGGGCCTCAACGTTGATCGCTTCTCGACCGCCGGCGAGAGTCGCAGCACCGTCGGCCCGCAACTGAAGTGGGTCGCCGACCCGCTCGTCGGCGCGCTCAGCGCCGGCATCGTCTGGAGCGCGGCCTGGGACCTGAAGCGCGGCGGCCGGCCGGCGCACACGTTGTATGTGCCGGTCACCTGGGTCGTGAACGACAAGGTTGCGCTCAACGCCAACCTCGGTGCCGACTGGGCCGTTGCCGGTGCACGCACTCGCCGTGTCGGCGTCTCGGGCGAGTGGGCCGCGCACGAGAAGGTCACCGTGATCGCCGAGCGCGTTAAGTTTGCGGGCGAGTGGAACTCGCGGCTCGGCACGCGCTTCATGCTCGGCGACGCGATCAGCATCGATCTGAGCGCTGCCCGCGTCGGCCCCGGGTGCGACGCGCATCTACGGGGTCGGCCTGAACCACGCTTTCGCGCGATGACAGGCGCGCGCCGGTTGTCACGAACTTGTCGCAATTCCTTCATAAACTCGGGCGGATGACCGACCTCCGCGCCTCCGGCACGTTCAAGATGCCCGCGTTGCTGAACCGCGAGCGCGCGATCCTCGAATTCAACCGCCGCGTGCTGGCGCAGGCGCGCCGTGCCGACGTGCCGCTGCTCGAGCGCCTGCGCTACGTGTGCATCGTCTCGTCGAATCTCGACGAATTCTTCGAGGTGCGCTTCGCCGACTACCTTGAAGCGGCGCGTCGCGCCGGCTCCGGCGTGTCGACGCGCGATCTCGATTCGGTGGCGGCCGACGCGCACGCGCTGATCGACGATCAGTACACGGTCTTCAATGACGAGGTGATGCCGGCGCTTCAAGGGCAGGGTGTCGTGATCCTGAACCACGAACAGCGCGACGCGGCGCAGCGCCGCTGGGTCGCGAGCTTCTTCGAGCGCGAGGTGCGGCCACTGCTGGTGCCGGTCGGGCTCGATCCGTCGCACCCGTTCCCGCAGGTCGCCAACAAGTCGCTGAACTTCATCGCGCGGCTCGGTGGCAAGGACGCCTTCGGTCGCGAGAACACCATCGCGATCGTCAAGGTGCCGCGCGTGTTGCCACGCGTGATCCGGCTGCCCGCCAAACTCGCCGGCCCCGGCCGGCAGGTGTTCGTGCTGCTGACGAGCGTGATCCGCGCGCACTTGGCCTCGCTGTTCCCGGGCCGCGAGGTCGAGGTGTTCTCGCAGTTTCGCGTCACGCGCGACTCCGACCTCGAAGTCGACGAAGACGACGTGAAGAACCTGCGCCAGGCGTTGCGCTCGGGGCTGACGACGCGCCACTTCGGCCAAGCGTTGCGGATCGAGGTCGTCAGCACCTGCCCGCCGGAGTTGTACGAGTTCCTGCTGCGGCAGTTCGCGTTGCCGCCGGCCGCGTTGTACCGCGTCAACGGACCGGTGAATCTGGTGCGGCTGAACCAGCTGATCGACCAGGTCGACGATGACAGCGAGCGCCCGCTGCTGCGCTTCCCGCCGTTCGAGCCGGCGTGGCCGCAGGCGTCGCTGCCGCGCCAGGAGTCGATGTTCGATCGACTGCGCGAAGGCGACGTGTTGCTGCACCAGCCGTTCGAGTCGTTCGAGCCGGTCGTGCAGTTTTTGCGCGAGGCCGTTCACGACCCCGACGTGCTGGCGATCAAGCAGACGATCTACCGCACCGGCAGCGAATCGCCGCTGATGGACCTGCTGATCGAGGCGGCACGGCGCGGCAAGGAGGTGATGGTCGTGGTCGAGCTGAAGGCACGTTTCGACGAAGAGGCCAACATCAACTGGGCCGAGCGGCTCGAGGCGGTCGGCGTGCAGGTCGTCTACGGCATCGTCGGGCTGAAGACGCACGCGAAGCTGTTGCTGATCACGCGTCGCGAGCGCGGCCGGCTGCGCCGCTACGCGCACCTTTCGACCGGCAACTACAACCCGAAAAGCGCGAAGCTCTATACCGACCTCGGCTACTTCACCGCCGAGCCGGATTTGACGATCGATGCCGATGCCGTGTTCCAGCAGCTCGCGAGCCTGGGCCGCACGAAACCGCTGCGCGCGCTGCTGCAGGCGCCGTTCACGTTGCACAAGCAGATGCTCGCGCAGATCGAGAAGGTGGCGGCTTCGGCGCGCGCAGGCCGCACCGCGCGCATCGTCGTGAAGGTCAACGCGCTTACCGATGTGCCGCTGATCCACGCATTGATCGCGGCGGGCCGGCAGGGGGCAGACATCGACCTGATCGTGCGCGGCGCCTGCATGCTGCCGCCCGGCATGGCCGGCGTGACCGACCGCATCCGCGTGCGTTCGGTGGTCGGGCGTTTTCTCGAGCACTCGCGCATCGCGTACTTTTGCTGGGGCGAGGCGCAGGCCGAACAGGCGCTGTTCCTGTCGAGCGCCGACTGGATGAGCCGCAACATGTTCGGCCGCATCGAAGTCGCGTGGCCGGTGCGCGACGTGGCGATGCGCCAGCGCGTGATCGACGAGTGCCTGGTTCCCTACCTGCACGACCACCAGGACGCATGGCAACTGCGCGCCGACGGCAGCTACGTGCGCATCGGCAGCGACGGGCCGAGCGCGCAGCAGGCGCTGGTGGCGCGCTACACGGCCGGAGACGCGTGATGGACCTGATCCTCTGGCGCCATGCCGAAGCCTTCGAGATGCGCGAGGTCGAGAACGACCTCGACCGCGCGCTCACGCCGAAAGGCGAGCGCCAGGCGCAGCGCATGGCCGAGTGGCTGAACCAGCGCCTCGCGCACTCGACGCGCATCCTCGTCAGCCCGGCCCTGCGTTGCCAGCAGACCGCCAAGGCGCTCGGCAAGAAATTCAAGACCCTGAACGAACTTGCCCCCGACGGCAACGGCGAGGCGCTGCTGAAGACCGCGCGCTGGCCGGATGCGAGCGAGCCGGTGCTGGTCATCGGCCACCAGCCGACGCTCGGCTTTGTCGCCTCGTACCTGCTCTCGGAGCAGCCGCAGGCGTGGACGATCAAGAAGGGCGCGGTCTGGTGGATTCGCAGCCGCAACCGCGAAGACACCGAGCAGGTGATTCTGCAGGCGGTGCAGTCGCCGGACTGCCTGTAGTACCTCGTTGCCTCGGCTGGCGCTCAGCGCCGCAGTTCGAGCTTCAGCGGCCCGTTGCGCTCCCACATCGCCGCCTCTTCTTCGAGCAGGTGGCGGGTGCGTGGATGGGCCTCGGTCCAGCCCGCGGTGAAGTCGAGCTCGGCACTCGCGCCATCGCGCTTCAGCCGCATCGCATCGACATTGACGTCTCCGCGCGCGTGGCACTTGATGATCGCGAGTCGCAGGCACAGCACCTGCCACGCGAAATCTTCACGGGTCAGGCTGTTCTCGATCTTTCGCAAGCCGCCGCGCTGGCCGAGCACCAGCTCGCCGACGCGGCGCAGCTGGCTTTGCGAGAAGCCCGCCGCGTCGGCATGCGCGAGCACGTAGGCGCTGTGGCGGTGGTGATCGTGGTGCGAGATCATCATGCCGATCTCGTGCAGCGCGCAGGCCCACAGCAGCTCGCGACGCGTCTCGGCGTTCGCCTTGGGCTGCGCGCTCGCGTAGAGCGCCTGCGCGATGCTTGTCACGCGCGCGGCTTGCTGCGTGTCGACCATGAAGCGGCGCTGCAACTCGCGCACCGAGGCGTCGCGGATGTCGTGGCCGTCTTGCTGCAGGCCGGTCGCGTGCACGCGCTCGTCGAGGTCGAAGATCACGCCCTGCCGCAGCGCGCCGCGCGCCGGCAGCAG
>JANXVK010000204.1 GCA_025351675.1 Rhizobacter sp. | reverse complement strand
GAGAAGAGCGAGATCTTCTCCTTCATCGCGCGCGAGAGCGGGCGGTCGCAGCGGCAGAGGAGGATGTCGGGCTGGATGCCGATCTCGCGCATCTCCTTCACGGCGTGCTGGGTCGGCTTGGTCTTGAGCTCGCCCGCGGTGGCGATGAAGGGCACGAGCGTGACGTGGACGCTGATCGCGTTCTGCGCGCCGGACTCGATCTTGAGCTGGCGGATCGCATCGAGGAACGGGAGCGACTCGATGTCGCCGACGGTGCCGCCGATCTCGACGATCGCGACGTCGATGTCGTCGCTGGCGCCGCGCCGGATGAATTCCTGGATCTCGTTGGTGACGTGCGGAATTACCTGCACCGTCTTGCCGAGATAATCGCCGCGGCGTTCCTTCTCGAGCACGGTCTTGTAGATTTGGCCGGCGGTGAAGTTGTTGCTGCGCTTCATGCGCGTGCTGATGAAGCGTTCGTAGTGGCCGAGGTCGAGGTCGGTCTCGGCGCCGTCGTCGGTGACGAAGACCTCGCCGTGCTGGAACGGCGACATCGTGCCCGGATCGACGTTGAGGTACGGATCCAGCTTGATGAGGGTGACCTTGAGGCCGCGCGATTCGAGGATCGCGGCGAGAGACGCAGAAGCGATGCCCTTGCCCAGCGAGGACACCACACCGCCGGTGACAAAGACGTACTTGGTCATGCTTTGCAGCACCTGTTTGACACAAATGCTGTGGTGGTAAAGTGCGATTATAGGCGTGGGGTTAGAGCATGCCGGCGCATGGATTCGATCAGTTTCAAGACGGTGGCCGCGGTTTCGCCCGGATGTTCGAGCGGGAACAGGTGAGAACCCTCGATCGCCGTGATGTTGCCCTTCGCGAGCCGCTCGGTGGCGCGCAGGCCGACCTGGCGAACCTCGACCGACTCGGTGCCGCGCACGAACGCCATCTCGCACTGCAGCGGATGGGCGCGCAGCACACGGGCGAGGTGGTGCGGCAGCGTGTTGTAGATCGCGGTCTCGATGTCGCGGTGAAAGGCGAGGCGCCGGTGCACGCCGTGGGTCTCGGTGCCGGCGGCGATGTAGTCGCGCAGCATGCCGGGCGCCCAGCGCGCAAATGCCGGTTTGGCGGCGAAGTGCGCGAAGGCCGCGTCGGCGCTGTCCCACTGCTGGCGCCGGCGCTTCGAGACGTGGCCGGGGGAGAAGCGCTCGCCGATGCCGGCGGCCTTCGCGACCTGGACGGCGCGGGCCTTCCAGCCCGACAGCACCGGCGAATCGAGCATCACGAGGCCGCTGGCCAGGTCGGGCCGCTTCGACGCGGCCATCAGGCTGAGAAAGCCGCCGAGCGAATGGCCGACCAGGAACGCCGGCCCGCCGACCTCGTGCTCGATGAAATCGATCAACTGCGCGCGCAGGTGCGGCCAGTTGCTGGTGACCGGAAGGCGCGGGTCGTGGCCGTATTTCTCGATCGCATGGACTTCGCAGCCCGCGGCGCGCCAGGCCTCGAAGATCAGCCGATGCGTGCCGGCGGGGAACCCGTTCGCATGCGAGAAGACGATGATCCTCGGTGGCGCCCCCGCCATCAGACAACCTTCTCGTCCGGGTGCGTGATCTTTCTCATCGGCTCGTAGCGCGGTGACGGCACACACAGCGGCACGGTCGTCGGGCCGGTGCCCCACTGCGGGTCTTCGAGCGACTCGAACACCTCGCGCAGCTTCAGCCCCCAGTTGCCGCGAATCATCTGGAAGTACGGGTTGTGCTCGTCGACGCAGACTATTCTGTCGGTCTGCAGCGCGTGCGCGGAGTACACCAGCAGGTCGAGCGGCAGGCCGACCGACAGGTTGGACTTGAGCGTCGAGTCCATCGAGACCAGCGCGCATTTCGCCGCCTCGTCGAGTGGCGTGGTTGGCGTGATCATCCGGTCGAGCACCGGCTTGCCGTACTTCGATTCACCGACCTGGAAATAGCAGGTCTCGCGCGTCGCTTCGATGAAGTTTCCGGCCGAGTAGACGAGGAACAGGCGCATCGCCTCGCCGCCGATCTGGCCGCCGAAGATCATCGATGCGTTGAAGTCGACGCCGGCCGAGGCGAGCGCCGCGCCATCCTGGTCGTGCACGCGGCGCACCGCGGCGCCGAGCACGCGCACCGCGTCGAACATGCTCTTGGCGTTCCAGATCGTGATCGCGTTGCCGTCGCGGTCCTCGATTTTCTCGACCTGCAGGATCTCGCGCACCGACTGGCTGATCGACAGGTTGCCGGCCGACAGCATCACCATGAAGCGCTCGCCCGGCTTCTCGTACACCATCATCTTGCGATAGGTGCTGATCTGGTCGAGGCCCGCGTTGGTGCGCGAGTCGGACATGAACACCAGACCGGCGTCGAGCTTGATGCCTACGCAGTAGGTCATGTGGATTTTCCTTGGAGGGACTTGAGTTCGTAGAGGGCGGCGAGCGCCTCTTTGGGCGAGAGCATATCGGGGTCGAGCGCGGCGACGGCCGCGGCGAGTTTCGACACGTCGGCGACGGGCGCGGGCGGCGGCGCGGCGAACAGGTCGATCTGCGCGTCGGCCGCGTGCTTGCTGGTTTCCAGTGCTTCGAG
>JANXVK010000187.1 GCA_025351675.1 Rhizobacter sp. | reverse complement strand
GTGCGCGACACCGGGCAGATCTACATCCCCGGCGTGAACTGGTTGCAGTACGCGGCAATCGTGGTCGCGGTGCTGTACTTCGGCTCGTCGAGCGCGCTCGCCACCGCCTACGGCATCGCCGTCACGGCGACGATGGTGCTGACCACCATCATGACCTTCTTCGTGATCCGCTACCGCTGGAACTACCCGCTGTGGATGTGCCTCGCCGCGACCGGCTTCTTCCTCGCGATCGAGCTCGTGTTCTTCTCGTCGAACATCCTGAAGGTGTTGCACGGCGGCTGGTTCACGCTGCTGATCGCCGCCTTCGTGTTCACCGTGATGATGACCTGGGCGCGCGGCCGCGAGCTGCTCGGCGCGAGCCTGCGCGCCGATGCGATCGAGCTCAAGCCGTTTCTCAAGAGCGTTTTGTCCGACCCGCCGATGCGCGCGCCCGGCGCTGCGGTCTTCATGAACGGCATCGCCGACCTGACGCCGACCGCGCTGCTGCACAACCTGAAGCACAACAACGTGCTGCACGAGACGAACCTGTTCGTCACGGTCGAGACGCTCGACGTGCCGTGGGTGCCGTTCGCCCAACGCGCGCGCGCCGAGCCGCTGTGCAAGGGCTGCTGGGCCGTGACGCTGAACTTCGGTTTCAAGAACGACGTCGACGTGCCCGCGGCGCTCGAACTGCTGCAGGGCCGCGGCTTCGAGCTCGACCCGATGATGACCTCGTACTTCCTGTCGCGCTCGACCGTCGTGCCCTCGCTCGGCCACGGCATGGCGCCGTGGCGCGAGAAGCTGTTCGCGAGCATGCACCGCAACGCGGCATCGGCCGCAGATTTCCTGAAATTACCCCCGAACCGGGTGGTCGAGCTCGGCACGAAAGTCCAGATTTGAGCGCGTCGGCGAGGGCACAATCGCTCGACTAAAATTTCCGGCAGTCTGCTTGAGCTCCTCTTCTTCGTCCGACAAGTCCGGTCTCGCCGGGCTCATGCTCGCGGCCATCGGCGTCGTCTACGGCGACATCGGCACCAGCCCGCTGTACGCTCTGAAAGAGGTGTTCGCACACGGTCACGTGATCCTCACCCCCGAAAATATCTACGGCGTGCTGTCGCTGGTGTTCTGGACGCTGACGGTCGTTGTCTCCGTCAAGTACGTGGTGCTGATCCTGCGCGCCGACAACAACGGCGAGGGCGGCCTGATCGCGATGCTGGCGCTGGCCTCCGTCGCGGTGCGCGGCAAGCCCGCGCTGCGGCGGCGCCTGCTGCTGCTCGGCATCTTCGGCACCGCGATCTTCTTCGGCGACGGCGTGATCACGCCGGCGATCTCGGTGCTGTCGGCGGTCGAGGGCCTTGAGGTTGCGGCGCCGGCGCTGCGCCCCTACGTCATTCCGGTGACGCTGATCGTGCTGACCGTGCTGTTCATGGTGCAGCGCCACGGCACCGCCAGCGTCGGCAAGATGTTCGGGCCGGTGATGGTGCTGTGGTTCATCGTGCTGGCCGTGCTCGGGCTGGGCCACATCGTGCAGAACCCGGCGATCCTGTGGGCGCTGAGCCCGCACTACGCGCTCGTGTTCATGCTCGGCAACCCGGGCGTGGCGTTCATCGCGCTGGGCTCGGTCGTGCTGTGCGTGACCGGCGCCGAGGCGCTGTATGCCGACATGGGCCACTTCGGCAAGCGACCGATCCGCCTCGCGTGGTTCAGCCTGGCGATGCCGGCGCTGGTGCTGAACTACTTCGGCCAAGGTGCGATGCTGCTCGAACACCCGGGCCGGGTGAAGAACCCGTTCTTCGAGATGGCGCCCGAGTGGGCGCTGTACCCGCTGATCGCGCTGGCCACCTGCGCCACCGTGATCGCCTCACAGGCGCTGATCACGGCCGCGTTCTCGGTCACCAAGCAGGCAATCCAGCTCGGCTACCTGCCGCGCCTGCGCATCCTGCACACCTCCGTGCGCGAGGCCGGGCAGATTTACGTGCCGTTCGTCAACTGGAGCCTATACGCCTGCATCGTGATCGCAGTCGTCGTGTTCGGGTCGACTACCAAGCTCGCGGCGGCCTACGGCATCGCGGTGACGATCGACATGCTGATCACCACGACCATGACCTTCTTCGTGATCCGCTACGGCTGGAAGTACCCGTGGTCGCTGTGCTTCGGCGCGACCTTCTTCTTCTTCATCGTCGACTTCGTCTACTTCAGCGCCAACGTCGTCAAGGTGTTCGACGGCGGCTGGTTCCCGATCGCGATCGGCGCGGTGATGTTCACGCTGATGATGACCTGGAAGCAGGGCCGCCGGTTGATGTCGGCGCGCCTGCGCGAAGACGCGATCGACCTGAAGAGTTTCCTCGAAGCCGTGTTCGTGAACCCGCCGACGCGCGTGCAGGGCACGGCGGTGTTTCTCGTTGCGGACCAGGGCATCACGCCGAACGCGCTGCTGCACAACCTGAAGCACAACAAAGTGCTGCACGCGACCAACCTGTTCGTCACCGTCAAGCAGCACGAGGTGCCGTGGATCCGTTTCGACAAGCGCTGCGAGATGGAGTCGCTCGGCCACGATTGCTGGCAGGTGACGCTGCACTTCGGCTTCAAGAACGAGCCCGACGTGCCCGAGGCGCTCGCGCTGCTGGAGGGGCGTGGCTGTGTCATCGACGAGATGGACACTTCCTACTTTCTGTCCCGCGACATCGTGATCCCGACGATTGGCGGCGGCATGGTCGACTGGCGCGAGAAGCTGTTCGCGAGCATGCACCGCAACGCGGCGGGGGCGGCCGACTTCCTCAGCCTGCCGACGAACCGAGTCGTCGAGCTGGGCTCGAAGGTCGAGATCTGACCCGATACGGCCGCGGCCGGCTGGCACACGCGGCTATGCTCTCGGCGATGCGCTCGCCCTTCCAGGACCTCTCGCTTTCGGCCGCGACCGCCGGCTTCGTCGCCGTGCTGGTCGGCTTCACCAGCTCGGTCGCGATCGTGTTCTCGGCCGCGACCGCGCTCGGCGCCACGCCGGCGCAAATCAGCTCGTGGATGTGGGCGCTCGGCCTCGGCATGGGCCTTTGCACCTTGCTGCCCTCGCTGTGGTTGCGCCAGCCGGTGATGGTCGCGTGGAGCACGCCCGGCGCGGCGGTGCTCGCGACGGCGGGCGTGGCCGGCGGCTTCGGCATGGCCGAGGCCACGGGCGCGTTCATCGCCTGCGCGGCACTGATCACGCTGTTCGGCGTGACCGGCTGGTTCGAGAAGCTGATCGGCCGCTTGCCCGTGCCGATCGCGAGCGCGCTGCTCGCGGGCGTACTCACCCGCTTCGGGCTCGATGCGTTCGTCGCGTTGAAGTCGGCGCTCGGGCTCGTGCTGCTGATGCTGGTCACCTACCTCGTCGGCCGCCGCTTCTGGGCGCGCTACGCGGTTCCGGGCGTGCTGCTCGCGGGCATCGCGTTTGCCGCCATCGATGGCCAGCTGCACCTCGGTGGTGTGCAGTGGGGGCTGACGATGCCGGTGTTCACGATGCCCGAATTCACCTGGCGCGCGATGGTCAGTTTGGCGTTGCCGCTGTTCGTCGTGACGATGGCGTCTCAGAACCTGCCCGGCGTCGCGGCGATCCGCGCGGCCAACTACGACATGCCGATCTCGAAGATCATCACGCTGACCGGCCTCGCGACGCTGGTGCTCGCGCCGTTCGGTGCGTTCGCGCTGAACCTGTCGGCGATCACCGCGGCGATGTGCATGGGCCGCGAGGCGCACCCCGACCCCGACAAGCGCTACATGGCCGCGGTCTCGTGCGGCGCGCTCTACTGCGTTGTCGGCCTGTTCGGCGCGGCAGTGACCGGCGTGCTGACCGCCTTCCCGCGCGAACTCGTCGTCGCGATCGCGGGCCTCGCGCTGCTCGGCAGCATCGGCGGCGGGCTGGCGGTGGCACTCAAGGAAGAAGCGCATCGCGAAGCGGCGCTGATCACCTTTCTCGTCACGCTCAGCGGCGTGAGCCTGGCCGGCATCGGCTCGGCCTTCTGGGGCGTGGTCGCCGGCGCGTTGGCGCTTTTTGTGCAACAGTGGCGGCCCCGCGCCGCCGCCTGAAGCCAGCCCCGAGACTCACCATGAAACTGCTCTTCGTCGCCGACCCGTTGACAAGCTTCAAGACTTGCAAAGACTCGACCTTCGCGATGATGCGCGATGCGGCTTCACGCGGCCACGAGCTGCTCGCGTGCGAGCCCGAAGACGTGATGTGGCGGCGCGGCGGCAAGGTCAGCGCGCCGATGCGTTTGTTCACGTTGACCGGCGCCGATTCAAAAGGGACGCACGACTGGTTCAAGCAGCAAGGGGAAGTGCAGACGATCGCGCTCGCCGATATCGATGCGGTCGTGATGCGCAAGGACCCGCCGTTCGACAGCGAATACTTCTACGCCACCCACCTGCTCGAGCAGGCCGAGCGCGAAGGCGCGCGCGTGTTCAACAGCCCGCGCGCGCTGCGCGACCACCCCGAGAAGCTGTCGATCCTCGAGTTCCCGCAGTTCATCGGGCCGACGCTCGTGACGCGCAGCGAAGCCGACATCAGGCGCTTTCACGCCGAGCACCGCGACATCATCCTGAAACCGCTCGACGGCATGGGCGGCATGGGCATCTTCCGCGTCGGCCCGGACGGGCTGAACCTGGGCAGCATCGTCGAGACGCTGAACAAGGGCGGTGCAGAAACGGTGATGGCGCAGCGCTACCTGACCGAGATCGTCGAAGGCGACAAGCGCATCCTCGTGATCGGCGGCGAGGCCGTGCCGCATTCGCTGGCGCGCATCCCGCAGGGCAGCGAGATCCGCGGCAATCTCGCGGTCGCGCGCCGAAAGCAGCTGGGCCACGCCCTTGCCGCCGACGGCGAGGTTGCCGCGGATCTCGCTGCCCTGCGGGATGCGCGCGAGCATGTGAGGCGCGGGCACGCCGTCGATGACCAGGACGCGCT
>JANXVK010000175.1 GCA_025351675.1 Rhizobacter sp. | reverse complement strand
ACGTGTCTACAGATCTTGTCGGTATCGGTTTTCGAGAAAACCCAGCTTTCATGCGCCTTGCAGGCCGATGCCGCAGAGCCCGAAATGACCATCGCCGTTAACCAGTTGAATTTGTTCAGCTTTTAACCGGACAGTAGTGGGGCGAGGCATAGCATGACCCTGAGGAGCATCTATGCCAAGCAAGACGAAGATGAAGAACGCGGCCATTGCCGCCAAGTCGGCGGCGTTGCCGTCGATTCCCAAGGAACTCATTGACCAGTTTGTGAGCGGTCCGATGAGCGCCGAGGCGGTCAACGCTGCGTCAATGGCGTTCAAGAAGGCGCTTATCGAGCGCGCCCTGGGCGCAGAACTTGGCCACCATCTTGGCTACCCGAGCGGTGCCGCCAAGCCCGAGCCGGCCGCCAACCAGCGCAACGGCAGGAGCGGCAAGACCGTGCTGACCGAGGACGGGCCGCTGCGCATCGAGGTTCCGCGGGACCGGGATGGCAGCTTCGAGCCGCTGCTCATCCCCAAGCACGAGCGCCGTTTCACCGGCTTTGACGACAAGATCATCGCCATGTACGCGCTCGGCATGACGGTGCGCGAGGTGCAGGGCTTCTTGGCCGACCAGTACGCCGTGGACGTGTCGCCCGAGTTCATCAGCAGCGTCACCGACGCCGTCATGGCCGAGGTCGGCGTCTGGCAGGCCCGCCCGCTGGAGCCGATGTACCCGGTGGTGTTCTTCGACGCGCTGCGGGTGAAGATCCGCGAAGACGCGGTGGTGCGCAACAAGGCGATCTACCTGGCCTTGGGCGTGCTGCCCGACGGCACGCGCGACATCCTCGGGCTGTGGATCGAAGGCACCGAGGGGGCCAAGTTCTGGATGAAGGTGTTCAACGACTTGAAGACCCGCGGCGTCAATGACATCCTGATCGCCGTCACGGATGGCCTCAAGGGCATGCCCGAGGCGCTGGGCGCGGTCTACCCGGCTACGACGTTGCAGACCTGCATCGTGCACCTGATCCGCAACAGCCTGGACTACGCAAACTGGAAGGACCGCAAGCTACTGGCCGCTGCGATCAAGCCGGTCTACACGGCCCCGAGCGCCGAGGCCGCGCAGGCTGAGCTGGACGCCTTTGAGCAAGGCCCGTGGGGCAAGAAGTTCCCGACCGTCGTGGCCGCGTGGCGCCGGGCTTGGGACCGTGTAATTCCGTTCTTCGCGTTC
Organism: Rhizobacter sp.; assembly: GCA_025351675.1. Taxonomy (GTDB): domain Bacteria; phylum Pseudomonadota; class Gammaproteobacteria; order Burkholderiales; family Burkholderiaceae_C; genus LMDS01. The sequence goes on along the minus strand of JANXVK010000175.1, from coordinate 1,037 downwards.
CCGCCAGCGGTGCGCAAGGTGATCTACACGACCAACGCGATCGAGAGCATCAACGCGCAGCTACGCAAGATCATCAAGACGCGTGGGCACTTTCCGAGTGACGACGCGGCCACCAAGTTGATCTGGCTGGCGCTGCGCAACATCACGGCCGACTGGGGCCGCGCGGCGCACAACTGGAAGGAGGCAATGAACCAATTCGCAATCCTCTACGCAGATCGATTTACGAAGACAGTCGCGTAATATGAAAACCAGCTTTCCCGCCGCGTCCGTCGCGTTGTCGCAAGCGCCGACCGCCGCCGTGGAAAAGCCTCACAGCGCCTCGAACACAAAAATTCAGACACTCCCGCCCGTGTCACCGAGGTTGCCGTCAACGAGGTGGTCCAGGCAAGGCAAGGCACTGGCACGTCGCAAGCCGAGTTTGCTTCGGCACTTCAGATCTCGAAGCGCACGCTGCAAGCGTGGGAGCAAGGCCGCCGGTCGCCTTCTGGCGCCGCCCAAGCGCTGGTTCACATCGCCATCCGCCATCCAGAGATCCTTCGCGAAGCACTGGTGTGACCGGCGGGTGCGACGTGGCCCGAAGTTCTACACTGCCGGTCTTCTCTGAAGGAGACCGAAACATGAACGCACGCGACCCCCTGCTGCCGGTGCAGCCCGACGAAGTCGACGCTCTTCGCGAGTACGCGAGCCGGGTGTGGGACGAAGAGATCGTCCCGAAGATCACCGACTACATCGCGATCCCGGCGAAGAGCCCGATGTTCGACGCCGACTGGGCCGCGAACGGCCACATCGACAAGGTGATTCGCGACGCGGCGGCCTGGGTCGAGAGCAAGAATGTCGCGGGGCTGAAGCTCGAGGTCGTGCGCATCGAGGGCCGCACGCCGGTGATCTTCTTCGAGGTGCCGGCGACCAAGGCGGGCAGCACCGACACGATCTGCCTGTACGGCCACCTCGACAAGCAGCCCGAGTTCAACGGCTGGCGCAACGACTTGGGGCCCTGGACGCCGAAGTACATCGACGGCTTGCTCTACGGCCGCGGT
>JANXVK010000143.1 GCA_025351675.1 Rhizobacter sp. | reverse complement strand
GCGATCCCGACGCAGCAGGCGCTGGCGCCCTTGATCGCGCTGGCCGACCGGCTGGCCGGCATCCGCGAACGCACCGGGCGCGCGCAGCCGACCGTGATCACCTGAGCGTCACGGGCTCAGATCGCTTGCTGCGGCAGGCGCGTGGCGACGACCACCACGTGCTCGAGCTGCACGATGCGCACCCGCCTGGCGGACTCGATCGGCATCGCCTGCCGGGCACTGGCCGCGCAGGTCAGCGAGGCGGCAGCGAAGACCGAGACGACGCTGGCAAAGGCGGTGAGGCGGCTGATCATGGTGGTGCTCCTTGCGGTGTTCCGTGTTGCGATGGAGCGAACTTCAGGAGCCGCGGCGGCGTGCGCAAACCGGGTTGCGACGAACCGCACGCAGGTCCGCGCGAACTGCCGGCTCGGCGGATGAGCGGGCGCGTGCCGGCAAGGTTGCGGCGCGGTTGCGGCTCAGCGCGAACCGAACATCATCCGCCGCGCGAGCGCCGATTTCACCGGCCCGAGGAACTGCAGCGCAGCGATGCCGACGCCGCGCGCCGCGCCGGCGCCGGGCAGTTTCCAGGTGAAGCTGCGGGCGAGGAAGTCGGTCGCGGCGATCATCGCCCAGCGATCCGGGCCGCGCTGCCATTCGAGTTTTCGCAGCACCGCGTCGACATCGGGGTTGCGCGACAGCGAGTGCACGAGCTCGAACGCATCGCGCAGGCCAAGGTTGAGGCCTTGCCCGGCGACCGGGTGCAGCGTCTGCGCCGCGTTGCCGATGCGCACGGTGCGGCCGTCGGTCAGCGTGCGTTCGGCGTTCAGGCCGAGCGGGAACCGCTTCAACGGCGTGATCGACGCGATCCGGCCGGTGGCAGGGTGGAAGATGCTGTTCAGCACCGTGACGCGCTGCGCGTCGTTCAGCTCGGCGACGGGATCGTCGTTCGTCGGCACGCACCAGACGAGGCCGGCGCCGCCTTCCTTGAGCGGCAACAGCGCGACGGGGCCGTGGCGCGTGAAGCGCTCGAACGCGGTGCCGCCCGGTGGCGTGCCCTCGAACGTCACCTTGCCGACCCAAGCGGTCTGCTGGTAGTCGTGTGTCACGGCCTTGCGCGCCTGATCGGAGAACACGCCGCCCTCGGCGACGATCGCCAGATCGAAGCGCTCGGCGATGCCTGCATCGACTTCGACGCCGCGCTCAAGGTTCTTCAGCGCCGCGACCGGGTGCCCGAAGCGGCTGTGCAGGCGCCGCGGCTCGGCGGCCTCGGCCGCCATCCACACCTGCTGCAAGGGCGCGACGATGCTGCCGTAGCTCAATACCGCGCCGAGCAGCGGCACCGCTTCATCAATGGCGCGAATGCGCAAGCAGGGTTCGCCGAACACGTCGCTGAAGCGAGCGGGAAGAAAAGGCAACATCGACGGCGGCTGCTGCGATACGTGCACTTCGAGAATCGGCTGCGCAAGCTCGGCGCGCCAAGCGCCGAGGCGTTCGAGCAACTGCACGCTGCCCAGCGAGAGCGCCAGCGTGCGCGGGTCGCCCGACACGTCCTTGTCGGCCGGGCGCGCATCGAACAGCGTGATGTCCGACTCGGGAAGCGCGCGCGCCGCCTGCAGCGCGAGCGCGAGGCCGACCGGGCCGGCGCCGATGACCGCGATGTGAAGCGCAGCGATGTGTGTGGGGTCGTTCATGTGACTCACCCTTTGGCGGGGGTTGAAGTTCAAGGTGCCGGCGTATTATTCGCCGCACCCGGATTCCCGTGTATTTCGCAAGGAGCTTCGCGCCATGGCACTGATGGATTTCATCAAGAAACAGTTCATCGACATCCTGGAGTGGATGGAGGCCGGCGACGGCACGCTGGCCTGGCGTTACCCGATGGAAGACCGCGAAATCCAGAACGGCGGCTCGCTCACGGTGCGTGAATCGCAGATGGCCGTGTTCGTCAACGAAGGCAAGATCGCCGACGTGTTCGGCCCCGGTCGCTACACGCTGACGACGGCCACGCTGCCGATCCTCACGTACCTGAAGAACTGGGACAAGCTTTTCAAAAGTCCGTTCAAGAGCGACGTGTATTTCTTCAGCACGCGCCAGCAGGTCGACCAGCGCTGGGGCACGACCCAGCCGGTGACGATCCGCGACAAGGATTTCGGCGCCGTGCGCCTGCGCGCCTTCGGCAATTACAGCTACCGCATCGCCGACCCGAAACTGTTTCACACCGAGATCTCGGGCACGCGCGACGCGTACACGGTCGCCGACCTCGACGGCCAGCTGCGCGGGCTGATGCTGCAGCACATCTCGGATGCGGTCGCGTCGAGCGGCGTCGCGTTCCTGGATCTGGCCGCGAACCAGATCGAGTTCGCGAAGGCGCTGATGGAAGCGACCTCGCCGTCGTTCGCCGCGCTCGGTCTCAAGCTCGAAGCGGTGACGATGCAAAACGTCTCGCTGCCCGAAGAACTGCAGAAGATCCTCGACCAGAAGATCGGCATGGGCATGGTCGGCGGCGACATGGGCAAGTTCATGCAGTACCAGACCGCGCAGGCGATCCCGAAGTTTGCCGAAGGTGCGGCGGGCGGCGGCGGCGGTGTCGTCGGCGATGCGATGGGGCTCGGCGCGGGCGTCGCGCTCGGTCAGGTGATGGCGCAGCAGCTGAGCCATGGCCTGCAGCAGCCGGCGCAACAGGCCGCGCCGGTCGCTGCGGCAGCCGCGGGCATGAAGCCCGAAGACGTGATGGCCACGCTCGAAAAACTCGGCGAACTCAAGACCAAGGGCATCCTGACCCAGGACGAGTTCGACGCGAAGAAGGCGGAGTTGCTGAAGAAGCTCGTCTAGCCGGTTCGCTTTCTTGGCGACCGAACCTTCGCCGCAGCGCGTCTACCGCGCGGCGTGCCCGAACTGCGGCGCGCCGGTCGAGTTTCGATCGGCGGCGTCCGCGTTCGCCGTCTGCAGTTTCTGCAAAAGCACGGTCGTGCGCGAGGGCGATGCGCTCCGCAAGATCGGTGAGAGCGCCGAACTGTTCGACGACCACTCGCCGCTGCAGCTCGGCGCTGCCGGCACCTGTCAGGGCGCGGTGTTCACGCTCGTCGGCCGACTGCAGTACAAGTACGCCGAGGGCACCTGGAACGAATGGCATGCGCTGTTCGACAGCGGCAAGTCGGGCTGGCTGAGCGAGGACAACGGCCGCTACGTGATCGCGTTCGACGCGCCCCGCGAAGGCGCTGCTTTGAACACGTTCCCGAGCGCGACGAGCCTGCGGGCCGGCACGCCGGTGGTGATCGACCGGCAACCGTGGACGGTTGCATCGGTTGTCGCCGCGAAGCTGCTCGCGGCGCAGGGCGAGCTGCCGTTCCGACCGATCCTCGAACGCGGTTTCGTCGTCGCCGACCTGCGCAGCACGCGCGGCGAGGTCGGCACGCTCGACTACAGCGAGCCGGGCACGCCACACTGGTCGATCGGCCGTTCGGTCGCGCTCAGCGAGCTCGCGATGACGGGCCTGGCCGAAGCCGCCGAGAAGACGCTCAAGGGTCGCAGTGCTGCATGCCCGAACTGCGGCGCTGCGCTGGAGGTCAAGCTCGCGACGACGCAATCCATCGTCTGCCAGCAGTGCCACT
>JANXVK010000130.1 GCA_025351675.1 Rhizobacter sp. | reverse complement strand
GGATGCCTTCGGGCGTAACCCAGTCGAGCGCGCTCACATCGCCGCCGGGCGCGGACTTCGCGGCGGATCGGGCCCACGCGGCGATCTGCGCGGAGTCGGGCAGCTTGGAATCAGACATGTGTTCTCCGGGTCGTTCGCTTGACAGCCCGCTTACTTTCCCACAGAGCCGGCGTGCTCCGCTGGACGTCGCGAACCTGAGCATTCATAATTCAAAATTGAATTATAGCGACCGACAACCCCTCTGAGTCCGACTTGACTGCTTCACGCCTTCCCGCCCCGTCGCCCAGTTCCAGCCGCCCGAACGGCGGTCGCCTGGCCGAGCGCGCTCTCTACGAGCAGGTCGCCGAGCGCCTGCGCACCGGCATCCTCGCGCACACCATGGCACCCGGCAGCTGGATCGACGAGCAGGCGCTCGCCCTCGAGTTCGGCATCAGCCGCACGCCGCTGCGCGAGGCGCTGAAAGTGCTGGCCTCGGAGGGCCTGGTGACGATGAAGCTGCGCCGCGGCGCGTACGTCACCGAAGTTTCGGCGCGCGACCTGGCCGAGGTCTATCACCTGCTGGCGCTGCTTGAGAGCGACGCCGCCGTTGCCGTCTCGCAATCCGCCACGGCCACGCAGATCGCCGAGCTGGAGGCCCTGCACGCCGAGCTCGAAGCGCAGGTCGGTGACCGCGACGGCTTCTTCGCCGCGAACGAACGCTTTCACATGCGCTTGCTCGAGATGGCCGACAACCGCTGGCGCCTGCAGCTGGTGCTCGACCTGCGCAAGGTCATGAAACTCAACCGCCACCACTCACTGTTCAAGCAGGGGCGGCTCGAGGCCTCGTTGAAGGAGCATCGGCGAATCGTCGCGGCCATCAAGGCCCGCAATGGCGAGCGCGTGCAGCAGTTGATGCAGCAGCACTTCGCCAACGGCAAAGTCGCGGCCACGCCGACCTGACAGTTTGACCCGGCACGCGCGGCTGCCACAATCCGCGCCCATGAACCGTCCGACCCTCAGCCTGATCGCCGCCGTGGCGCGCAACGGCGCCATCGGAAACGACAACGCACTGCTTTGGCACGAGCCCGAGGACCAGAAGCACTTTCGCCGCGTCACGCTGGGGTGCCCGGTGATCATGGGCCGCCGCACCTGGGATTCGCTGCCCGCGCGGTTTCGCCCGCTGCCGGGACGACGCAACGTCGTGATCACGCGCGATGCCGCCTGGCGCGCCGACGGCGCCGAAGCGGTCGTGTCGATCGACGCGGCGCTCGCGCTGCTGGCGGGCGTCGAGAAGGCCTTCGTGATCGGTGGCGCCGAGATCTACGCGCTCGCGCTGCCGCGCGCCGATGAACTGGTGCTGACCGAGATCGACGCCGATCTCGAAGGCGAGACCTTTTTCCCGCATTGGGATCACGCCCGCTTCACCTGCGTCGTGCGCGAGCCGCGCGCCGGCTACAGTTTCGCCACCTACAAGAAAACCGGAGGAGATTGACATGTCAGAAGGCGGATTTCACGTGCACGGCCCGCACGACCACGAACTCGAACACGCAGCCCAGCACGAGCCGACCGGCATGGCCGGCAAACTGGCGGTGGCCACCGCGGTGATCGCCACCGTCGGCGCGCTTTTCGCCTACATGGGCGGCGCGACCCAGTCGAACGCCGGCCTGTTCAAGAACGACGCGGCGATCAAGAAGACCGAGGCGGCGAACCAGTGGGCGTTCTACCAGGCCAAGAGCAACAAGCAGAACCTGGCCGAGATCGCCGTCGATCTGGCCCCGGAGCCGCGCAAGCCCTTCTATGCCGGCGAGGCCAAGCGCTACAAGGGCGAGAAGGACGAGATCATGGTCGCGGCCAAGAAGCTCGAAGAAGAGTCGACGGCGTGGGACAAGAAGAGCGGAGAACAACTCCACCAGCATCACCGCTGGGCGCAGGCGACCACCGCGCTGCAGATCGCGATCGCGATGGCGGCGATCGCGCTGCTGACCAGGAGCAACCGGCTCGTGAAGGGCGTGTTCCTGCTCAGCGGTATCGGCGTCGTGCTGGGCGCGATGGCCTGGCTCCACCTCTGATCAGAGGAATCCGAACCCATGAAGATCGCCACCTGGAACGTCAACTCGCTCGCGGTGCGCTTGCCGCAGCTGCTCGACTGGCTGGCAGTGCATCAACCTGACGCGCTGTGCCTGCAGGAGACCAAGCTCACCGACGACAAGTTTCCGCACGCCGCGATCACGGCGGCGGGCTACCAGGTGCAATGGTTCGGGCAGAAGACCTACAACGGCGTCGCGCTGATCAGCAAGTCGGTCGCGACCGACGTGGTGCGCAACATTCCCGGCCATGACGATGTCCAGGCGCGCGTGATCGCGGCCACGGTCGAGGGTGTGCGCATCGTCGGCGTCTACGTCCCGAACGGGCAGTCGGTCGAGAGCGAGAAGTTCCCGTACAAGCTCGCGTGGCTGACCGCATTGCGCAACTGGCTCGAGACCGAACTCGCCGCGCACCCGCAGCTCGCGCTGCTCGGCGACTACAACATCGCACCCGAAGACCGCGATGTCTACGACCCGGTCACCTGGGCCGGGCAGGTGCTGTGCACGCCCGAGGAGCGCGCGCATTTCAAGGGCCTGCTGGCACTCGGGCTGCACGATTCGTTCCGGCTTTTCGAGGCGGCGCCGAAGCACTACAGCTGGTGGGACTACCGCATGCTGGGCTTCCCGAAGAACAAGGGCCTGCGGATCGACCACATCCTCGTCAGCGAGGCGCTCAAAGCCCGCGTCACGAGCTGCGTGATCGACAGGCCGACGAGGAAGAACGACCGCCCGAGCGATCACGCGCCGGTGATCGCCGAGCTCTCGTAGATCTTCAGTCGTCCAGGCCCAGTTCCTGGATCTTGCGCGTGATCGTGTTGCGGCCGATGCCGAGTTTCTGCGCTGCCTCGATGCGGCGCCCGCGCGTGATCTCGAGCGCGGTGCGGATCAGCTGGGCCTCGAACTTGTGCGTCAGCGTGTCCCAGACCTGCGGCTCGCCCGACTGAAGCAGGGCTCGCGCCTCCTGTTCGAGCCCACCCAGCCAATGCGGCGCGGCAACGGGCGGCGCCGCAGTGATGGACGCGGTGAGCGCTGCGGCCGGGGCCGGCTCGACTGCCACCGGCTCGCGCACGATCCGCGTCGGCGCGACCGGCGCGACCTCGGCGACGAAGGTATCGACCGCCAGTTCGGGCGGCAGATCCTTCGCCTCGATCATCTGCGCCGGTGCCATCACGGTCAGCCAGTGGCAGATGTTCTCGAGCTGCCGCACGTTGCCGGGAAAATCGAAACGCATCAGGCGCGCGAGCGCCGAATCGGTGATGCGCTTGGCCTCGACGCCGAGGTCCTTCGCACTCTTGTGCAGGAAGAAGCGGGTCAGCGACGGCACGTCTTCGGCACGCTCACGCAACGCCGGCAAACGCAGCCGGATCACGTTGAGGCGGTGAAACAGGTCTTCGCGAAACGCGCCGAGCTTGACGCGGTCTTCGAGGTTCTGGTGCGTGGCCGCGATCACGCGCACATTGCTGCGCATCGGGTTGTGGCCGCCGACGCGGTAATACTGGCCGTCGCTCAACACGCGCAGCAGACG
>JANXVK010000117.1 GCA_025351675.1 Rhizobacter sp. | reverse complement strand
GGGCGGCCGCGTCGGGAACCGACGCGGCCGCAGAATCGGGGGTGCTTTTCACTGTGTCTCCTGGCGGTTCCGAGCGCGGTCTGGGTGGTGTGTCGTGGGGTCGTTTTACGTGAGTCTGCGCGCTTTGTACATCCGCAGGCTACCCCTAGGTGTACCGCATTATGACATTCAATTTCACAATCAGGCAACAAAAGGCGCGTTGATGCTCCTCGTGGCGATCGCATGGATCTACGTCGTGTTGATGGTGGCCGTGGTCGAGGCGACCAGCCCGCGCGGCACGCTGCTCGGCGCGTTTTTCACGCTGCTGCTGTACGGCGTGCTGCCGTTGGCAATCGTCAGCTACCTGCTCCTGAGCCCGGCGCGCAGGCGCGCGCGGCGGGCGGCCGAAGCGGCATCAGCCGCTGCGCTCGATCCAGATGACGGCAACCATCCGGCCGGTAACGCGGTCGCGCCGGAACGAAAAGAACCGTGAAGGCTCGCTGACGGTGCACCAGCGACCCCCGCCGATCGCGTGGACACCGGCGGCCTGCAGGCGGTCGCGCGCGAGTGCGGGCAGGTCGGCGTACCAACTGCCCGCGCCCTTGACAACGAAGCGCGGTGAGGCGTTGGCTTGCGGCGAGGCGCCGAAGGCTTCGAGCACACCGGGACCGACCTCGAACTGCGCCGGCCCGATGCAGGCGCCCAACCAAATCTGAACCTCGCCCGGCTCGCAGCGGGCCGCTTCGCAGACCTGCGCGAGCGTCGCCTCCAGCACGCCCGCCGCGAGCCCGCGCCAGCCCGCGTGCGCGGCGCCGACCGCGCGGCCGCCGGGCGCGGCGAACAGCACCGGCAGGCAGTCCGCGACCTGCGCGGTGCAGGCGATGCCGGGCTCGGTGGTCACGCTGCCGTCGGCGTCGTGGACAGTCGCATCGGCCTCCAGATCGGCGGTGGTCAGACGCACGACGTTCGCGCCATGCACCTGATTCAACCAGACCGGCGTCGCACCGATCGCATCGGCGAGCAGGTGCTGGTTCTGCGCGACCGCGGGCGGGTCGTCACCGACCGCCACGCGCAAATTGAAGCTGTCGAACGGCGCGAGGCTCACGCCGCCCGACCGCGTCGTCATCAGCGCACCGACGCCGTCGATCTGCCATTCCGGCCGCAGCCAATCGGGATGCAGCGTCAAGCGGCCGCCTCGGGATACGCCGACGGCTGCGTCTTCGAGAACGCATCCAGCGCCATGCAGGCGTCGAACACGCGCATCACGGTCGGCAGGTGGTCGAGCCGGCACGCGAAGCGCTGTGCGTTCAGGATCTGCGGCACCAGCACGCAGTCGGCCAGCGTCGGCGCGTCGAAGTGGCAGAAGCGCCCGGTGCGCGCATCGCCCGCGAGCCGGCGCTCAACCACCTCCAGCCCGGTCTCGACCCAATGCTTGTACCAGCGCGTCTTGTCCTCCTCGGTGACCTTCATCTCGTGCACGAGGTAGCGCAGCACGCGCAGGTTGTCGAGCGGGTGGATCTCGCAGGCGATGTCTTGCGCGAGCGAGCGAATGCGCGCGCGGTCGAACGCGTTGCCCGGCAACAGGCTCGGCTCGGGATGCACCTCGTCGAGGTACTCGATGATCGCCAGCGACTGCGTCAGCAGCTCGCCCCCGCCCTCGCCCTCGACCTTCAGCAGCGGCACCAGCTTCGCCGGCGCGATCGCGGCGAAGCGATCGCTCGTCTGCTCGTGCTTCAGAAGGTGGATCGGCACGAACTCGCAATCGAGGCCCTTCAGCGCCAGCGCGATGCGGACCCGGTACGAGGCCGAGGAACGGAAGTCGTTGTAGAGCTGCACGGCGCAGTCTTCAGCCGGCGACGATCTTCACGTCGAGCGTGCCGACGCCGTCGACCTTGGCACTCAGCACGTCGCCGACCTCGACCGCCGCCACACCCTCGGGCGTGCCCGAGAAGATCAGGTCGCCGGGCCGCAGTTCCCAAGCCTTCGACAGGTGCTCGATCACTTCGGCGACGCTCCAGATCAGCTTGCCGAGCGTGCTCGCCTGGCGCGGCTGGCCGTTCACCAACAGCGAGATCTTCGTGTCGGCGGTCAGGCCGCACTCTTCCGCGCGCTTGATCGGCCCGATCGGCGCCGACTCGTCGAAGCCCTTCGCGATGCACCACGGTCGGCCGAGCTTCTTCGCGTCGTTCTGCAGATCGCGGCGCGTCATGTCGAGGCCGACGGCGTAGCCCCACACATGCTCCAGCGCCTTTGCGGCCGGGATGTCGCGCCCGCCCTTGCCGATCGCGACGACGAGTTCGAGCTCGTGGTGCAGGCTCTTCGTCAGCGTGGGGTAGCGCATCGTGCCGAGCGTGCCTTCGGCGACCGGCAGCACCGCGTCGGCCGGCTTCATGAAGAAGAACGGCGCCTCGCGCCCGCTGTGGCCCATCTCGATCGCATGCTCGACGTAATTGCGGCCGACGCAGTAGATGCGGTGCACCGGAAACAGCGCGCCCGCCGCGCCCCCCTGAACCGGAACGGCGGCGGGGGCGAATGGCGTGAAGACGAAGGTCATGGTCGGAATCCGGGTTCGCGCAGAAGATCGACAACTCAGGTCGGCGATGCGTCGCCGCGAGCAGCGTGGAATGATGCCACGCAGCGTGGCGTTTTGCCCGGTGGCGCCACGGGCGCGCAAGTACACTCGCCCCCATGTTGATCTCCCCGCACAGCATGAAGCACTGCAAGGTCTGCGGCGGCGCGGTGGTCTACGCGGTGCCGGCCGACGACAACCGCGAGCGTGCGACCTGCACGGTCTGCCGCACGGTTCACTACGAGAACCCGCTGAACGTGGTCGGCACGGTGCCGGCCTGGGGCGATCAGGTGCTGCTGTGCCGCCGCAACATCGAGCCGCGCTACGGGCTGTGGACGCTGCCGGCCGGCTTCATGGAGCTCGGCGAAACCGTCGAGCAAGGCGCGGCGCGCGAGACCGATGAAGAGGCCGGTGCGCACTTCGAGATGCACGGGCTGTTCACGGTGCTCAGCGTCGTGCGCGTCGGCCAGGTGCACATGTACTTTCGCGCGCAGCTGCTCGACACCGAGTTCGCGCCCGGCCCCGAGACGATCGAGGCGAAGCTGTTCCGCGAAGACGAGATCCCGTGGGACGAGCTCGCCTTCCGCACCGTGCGCGAGACGCTGCGTCACTAC
>JANXVK010000661.1 GCA_025351675.1 Rhizobacter sp. | reverse complement strand
GACCGGCAGGGAGGGAAGACAGACAGCCAGACAGACAAACCAACGTGTTCTGATTAGTTGCTGTGCTGTGGTCCTGTTTCCGTCCATGCGACTCTCGCTCACTCGCTGTGCTCCCTTCGCCAGTGATGCGCCTGGCGTGCCAGTGGATGATGCCGCTCCAGCGACAGCGACGGGGACAGCGACGGGGACGGGGAGAGGGCAGGGGCAGTCGTCATCATCATGCGGCCCGCATTGTCGCGCGCCGTGACGTTCAGACCAGCGGCGCGAGCAGCCCGCGCAAATCGTCGGCGTTGAACTTGACCGAGGCCGCGGCGTCGAAGCCGAGCACGCCTTCGGCCAGCGCCGCCTTGCGCGCCTGCAGCGCGAGCATGCGCTCCTCGATGCTGCCCTCGACGACGAGCTTGTAGACGAACACCGGCTGGTCCTGCCCAATGCGGTGCGCGCGGTCGGTGGCTTGGCGTTCGACGGCCGGGTTCCACCACGGGTCGAGGTGGATCACGGTGTCGGCCGCCGTGAGGTTCAGGCCGACGCCGCCGGCCTTCAGGCTGAGCAGGAAGATCGGCGCCTCCTTCGCCTGGAAGCGTTTGACGACCGCGCCGCGCGCACGCACCGGCGTCTCGCCGGTCAGTTCGAGAAAGGGCAGTTCGAGCGTCTCGAGCTCGGTCGCGACCAGCGCCAGCATCTCGGTGAACTGCGAGAACACCAGCACGCGTCGGCCTTCGGCGATGAGCTCCGGCAGCATGTCACGCAGCCATTCGAGCTTGGCGCGCGGCATCGTCGCCGGCAGCTTGCTGCCCTTGACCAGGTGCGGGTCGCAGCACACCTGGCGCAGCTTCAGCAGCGCGTCGAGGATCGAGATCTGCGCGCCATTGAAGCTCAGGCGCGCGAGCACGCGCCGCACCTGCTCGTCGGCAGCCACGCGCACGCTCTCGTACAGCGCACGCTGCGCGCCTTGCAGTTGCACGAGGCGGATCACCTCGGTCTTGGTCGGCAGCTCGCTCGCCACATCCTCCTTGCGGCGCCGCAGGATGAACGGCCGCACGCGTTGCGCCAGCAGCTCGGCGCGCAGCGTCCCGCCGCTGGTTTCGATCGGCTTGCGCCACAGGCGCGTGAAGCTGCGCGTGTCGCCGAGAAAGCCGGGCATCAGGAAGTCGAAGTGCGCCCAGAGTTCGCCGAGGTGGTTCTCCAGCGGCGTGCCCGTCACGCACAGGCGGTGCCGCGCGGTCAGCCGGCGCAGCGCGGTCGCGGCGCGGCTCGCGGCGTTCTTGACCATCTGCGCCTCGTCGAGGATCAGCAGGTGCCATTCGTGCGCTTCGAGCGCCTCGATGTCGCGCCACAGCAGCGGGTAGGTCGTGAACACCACGTCGTGCTCGGCGATGCGCGCGAAGTCGCGGGCGCGGTCGGCGCCCTGCAGCGTGAGCACGCGCAGGCCCGGCGCGTGGCGGGCGGCTTCGGCCTGCCAGTTGGCGATCAGCGAGGTCGGCAGCACGACGAGTGCGGGTTGGCAGGAAGCCGCGGCGCTGTCGCTTCGCGGGCCGAGCCGGCCTGCGTCTTTCTCGACCAGCAGGTGCGCCAGCACTTGCGCGGTCTTGCCCAGCCCCATGTCATCGGCGAGGATGCCCGCCAGCTGGTGTTCGCGCAGGTACTGCAGCCACGCCAAGCCGTGCAGCTGGTACGGACGTAGCGTGAGGCCGAGGCCTGCGGGCGCCTCGACCGCGGGCGGCGTGCCGGCGGCGCGCAGGCGCTTGGCCAGCGTCGTCAGGCCGGCGTCGCCTTGCAGCTGCCAGGCGCCGTGCGGGCCGGCGCGCGCCGCCTGCGTGTCGAGCAGGGTCAGGCGCATCGCCTCGATGCGCTGCGCCTCCCACGTCGACAGGCGCAGCGGGCCCTCTTTGCGGCGCGGATCGGTCAGCAGGTCGAGCATCGCGCCGACGATCGCCTTCAGGGGCCCGGCCGGCGCCTCGATGCGCCGGCCGCCCGGCGCGCGCAACGCGATCAGTGCCGCGTCGTCGATCGCGTTGACCTGGCGCGCATCGAGCCAGCGATGGTCGCGCTTGAGCAGGTCGGCGAGCAGCGGCGCGAGGTCGAGCGTCTCGCCGTCGACCTCGACGCCCAGGCTCAGCATGAACGAACCCTCGCGCACCGGCTGGCGCAGCGCGGTCACGCCCGCGGGCACGTGCGCCTGTGCGTCGCCGCTGACCGGGTCGATCACGAGGTGCCAGCGATCGACCGGCACGCTCAGGTGCGCAAACCCCGGCTGCACGATCACCGACCAGCCGGCTGCGCGCAGCCGCGGCACCTGCTCGGCCTGGAAGTCGCCGAACTGCGACTCTTCGGGCAAGGCCCACAGCGCGGTGTGGCTCGCGCCGGCCTCGCGGTCGCGCCACTGGATCGCCTGCAGCGGCAGCGGGCGCAGGCCGGTTTCGATCAGTGCGTCGCGCGCATCGGCTTCGGCCGACAGATCGCGCTGCAGCAGCACGCGCTCGCTCCACGCGCCGCGCAGCAGCTGGGTCGGCTTGGGGCGCGCGCCGAGCACGCTGGTCGGCGCGGGGGTCTCCCAGTGCAGGCCGTTGGCGAGCGTGTAGGTCCAGTCGATGCGCGCCACGGTGAGCTGCGCGCCGCGCGGTCCGAAGCCGTTCATCGCGCGCAGGCCGAGCAGGCCGTCGCCGCGGGTCAGCGTTTGCAGCGTGAGCCGCGGCACGAGTTCGCCCGGCACCAGCGCGTCGCTGCCGGTGTGAGTCGTCGGCGCGATTCGCTTCGTCGGCACGGCGGCCGGCGGCTCACGCAATGTCGCCATCACGCGCGCCGCGTCTTCGTCGTTCAGCGTCGGCAGGCCGCGCAACTCGGCCGCATCGGCGCCGCGGCGCAGCGCGTCGAGCCAGAGGCGGCTCGCCTCGTCGCGGGTCAATCCGGCTTTCAGAAAACGGTCGCGGCGATGGTCGCGGCGATCGCTTCGCCCATCGCGGTCGTCGACGCCGTGCCGCCGAGGTCGGGCGTGTGCGGGCCGTCGATCAGCACCGTCTCGATCGCGCGCAGAACCGCGTCGTGCGCATCGCGGTGGCCGAGGAAGTCGAGCATCAACGCCGCCGACCAGATCATCGCGACCGGGTTCGCGATGTTCTTGCCGTAGATGTCGGGCGCCGAGCCGTGCACCGGCTCGAACAGCGACGGGAAGTTGCGCTCCGGGTTCAGGTTCGCCGACGGCGCCAGACCGATCGTGCCGGTGCAGGCCGGGCCAAGGTCGGAGAGGATGTCGCCGAACAGGTTCGACGCGACGACCACGTCGAAGCGGTTCGGCTGCAGCACGAAGCGCGCCGAGAGGATGTCGATGTGCTGCTTGTCGACTGTGACTTCCGGATAGCCGGCCGCGACGGCATCGGCGCGGCCGTCCCACCACGGCATGCTGATCGCGATGCCGTTCGACTTGGTCGCCACGGTCAGGTGCTTGCGCGCGCGCGACTTCGCGAGCTCGAACGCGTACTTCAGCACGCGGTCGGTGCCGTGTCGCGAGAAGACCGACTCCTGGACCACGATCTCGCGCTCGGTGCCGGCGTACATGATGCCGCCGAGGTTCGTGTATTCGCCTTCGGTGTTCTCGCGCACGACGAAGAAGTCGATGTCGCCCGGCTTGCGCGGCGCGCCCGTCTTGTCGACCAGCGGGCACGGCACGCCCTCGAACAGGCGCACCGGCCGCAGGTTGATGTACTGGTCGAACTCGCGGCGAAATTTCAGCAGCGAGCCCCACAGCGAGACGTGATCGGGCACGGTGGCCGGCCAGCCGACGGCGCCGAAAAAGATCGCGTCCATGCCGGCGAGCTGCGCCTTCCAGTCGTCGGGCATCATCTGGCCGTGCTGCGCGTGGTAGTCGCAGCTGGCCCACTCAACGTGAGTGAATGCGAGGTCGAGGTCGAAGCGCTTGGCCGCGGCGGCCAGCGCGCGCAGGCCCTCGGGCATGACTTCCTTGCCGATCCCGTCTCCGGGGATCACGGCGATCTTGAATTGCTTGGACATGGCGCGCGGCTCGTTGGAAACGGAACACCGATCGTAGCGGCTCAACGAGGCCGCTCGTCCGACGGCTGACCGATCCGCCGAGGGGACATGAGCCTTGCTTGGGGCGGCCCCGCGCGGCGGCTCAGCCCGAACCCACGCCCGCACAGAGCACCCCCTCGAACATCGCGCGCACATACAGGTCGGCCGCGACCGCCGGCGTCACGCCCGGCACCCAGCGATGCAGCTCGGCCGCGGCGTTGATCGCGGCGACCGTCGTCTGCGCCGCGATCGCCGGGTCGAGCGGGCGCACCGAGCCGTCGACCATGCCGTCGACGAGCACGCCGGTCATGCGTTCGGTCAGGCGCCGCAGCGTGGCCTGCACGTGCTCGCGTTGCGCGGTGTCGGGCAGCGCCGAGGTGGCGGTCGCGCGCAGCAGCGGCCCCTCGACCGACAGCTGATAGCGCACCAGCGCGCAAGCCGCGGCGCAGGCGCGGCTCCAGCCGCTGCCCGGGCTGGTCTCGGCGCGGATCAGCGCCTGGCGCATCACCGCGAACGTGCGCTCGAAGCAGGCCGAGATCAGGTCGAGTTTGTTGTCATGGTGGTGGTAGAACGAGCCCTTGGTCAGGTTCAGCCGCGCCGAGATCCGGTCGACCGAGGCGCCCCGGTAGCCCTGCTCGTTGACGAGCACGGTCGCGGCGCGCAGGAACGCCTCCGAGGTGCCATCGGCACTGGCGGTCGGGTGCCAGTCTTCGTCGAGCGGCGACCACACCGAGCCGGCGCCGGCGACGCCGTGGACGACGATGTCGCTGACGCGATCGGCAATGCGCGCGTAGCCGGCCGGCTCGACGCGGTCGATCCACGGCCCCATCCAGTTCGCGATCGACAGCACCATGTGAGCGCGCGCGTTCAGGTCGTCGCGGCCGAGGTGTGTGGTTTGCGCGCCCTTCAGCAACCCGCGCACGCGCCGGAACATCGCGGTGTAGGCATCGAACAGCTCGCCGAGCTGCGGCTCGGGCAGCGCGCGGATGTCGTTGAAGGCGATCAGCGGCACTTGGCTGCCTTCGTCCATGGCGGCCAGCAACTGCGCATGACCGCGATAGAAAGCGCGGATGCGATCGGGCACGTCGGTGCCGGTGGCGGTCGCCGCAGTGGCGACCGCGTCGAAGGCGGCGATCGAGCGCAGCAGACAGGCCTTCGCGAGGTCTTCCTTCTTGCGGTAGTAGTAGGTCACGCTGTTGGTGACGAGGCCGACACTGCCCGCGATGTCAGCCAGCGTCGCGCCCTTCAAGCCGTGTTCATTGAACAGCAACGCGGCCGCCGACAGGATCGCCTCGCGCTTCTCTTGGAAGCGCAAAGTGGCCGGCACGGCGCCGTCGATCAGCACCGTGGACTCGATGAATAGAACATAGGGTATGTACCTAAGTTTGGCATGTTGTATCTATAGATTCTGCGTCCATCGCCCTGTTTGGAAAATAGGGTTTGCCAGACTTCGGGCGCTTCTGCTAACGTTCATTGATCGCCAATGCAGCCGGCAGAGGTGCCGAAGGAGCCCGATGTCACTGTTCACGCTCGACGGCAAGGTGGCCGTCATCACCGGTTCGTCGCGCGGCATCGGCAAGGCCATCGCCGAGCGCATGGCGGAGCAGGGCGCTCGCGTCGTGATCTCGTCGCGCAAGCCCGAGCCGTGCGCCGGAGTGGCCGCGGCGATCAACGCCGCGCACGGTGCCGGCCGCGCGATCTCTATCCCGGCCAACATCTCGTCGAAGCACGACCTGATGAACTTGGTAGCCGAAACCACGCGGCAATTCGGGCGGATCGACATCCTGGTCTGCAACGCCGCGTCGAACCCGCACTACGGGCCAATGGCGGGCATCGAGGACGACCAGTTCCGCAAGATCCTCGAAAACAACGTGATCGCGAATCACTGGCTGATCAATTTCACCGCGCCGCAGATGCTGGCCCGCAAGGACGGCGCGATCATCATCGTCTCGTCGATCGGCGGTCTGCGCGGCTCGAACGTGATCGGCGCGTACAACGTTTCGAAGGCCGCCGACTTCCAGCTCGCGCGCAACCTCGCGGTCGAGTACGGGCCGAGCAACGTGCGCGTCAACTGCATCGCGCCGGGCCTGATCAAGACCGATTTCGCGAAAGCGCTCTGGGAAGACCCCGAAGCCCTGAAGCAGCGCACCGCGACCACGCCGCTGCGCCGCATCGGCGAGCCCGACGAGATCGCCGGCGCGGCGATTTTTCTTGCGTCGAAGGCCGGGTCGTTCGTGACCGGGCAGGCCATCGTCGTCGACGGCGGCGTGACGATCTGACAAGGAAGACAGCGATGAACAGCACCTGCGTGACGCTCACCCTCGACGGCGAGGTCGCCGTGATCGCGATGAACAAGCCGCCGGTCAACGGCCTCGGCTTCGAGCTGCGCAGCGGCATCGTCGAAGCGCTCGACGAAGCGACTGCAAACGCCGCCGTGAAGGCAATCGTGCTGACCGGCACGGCGCGCGCGTTCTCTGGCGGCGCCGACGTGACCGAGTTTGGCACGCCGAACGCGGCGCGCGAGCCGAACCTGCGGGTCGTGATCGCGGCGCTCGAAGCGAGCGCGAAGCCGGTCGTCGCGGCGATTGCGGGACAGTGCCTCGGTGGCGGGCTCGAACTGGCGCTCGGCGCCCACTTCCGCGTCGCGTTGCCTGATGCGTCGCTCGGTCTGCCCGAGGTCAAGCTCGGCCTGCTGCCGGGCGCCGGCGGCACGCAGCGCTTGCCTCGACTGATCGGCCTCGAAGCCGCTCTGAACGTCATCGTCTTCGGTGCGCCGGTGGCAGCCGCGAAGTTCAAGGGCACGCCCTTGATCGACGAGCTCATCGAGGGCGACCTGCTCGCCGGTGCGAGCGCGTTCGCGCGCAAGGTCGTCGCGGCATCGTTGCCGCTGAAGCGGGCTCGCGACATCAAGCTGCGTGAGCCGAACGCGCAAGCGCTGCTGCAGTTCGCCCGCAATACGGTTGCGGCGGGCGCCAAGGGTTTTCCGGCGCCGTTGAAGTGCATCGACGCGGTCGCGAACGCGATCAGCCAGCCATTCGACGAAGGCATGCGACTGGAGCGCGAGGCCTTCATGGCGCTGATGCTCACGCCCGAGTCGCGCGCGCTGCGCCATGTGTTCGCGGCCGAGCGCGCTGCGGCGAAGTTGCCCGATGTGCCGGCCGATACCAAGCTGCGCGACATCAAGAGCGTTGGCGTGATCGGCGCCGGCACGATGGGCGGCGGCATCACGATGAACTTCCTGAACGCCGGCCTCCCCGTCGTGCTGCTGGAAATGAAGCAGGAGGCGCTCGACAAGGGCCTGGCCACGATCCGCAGGAACTACGAGAACTCGATGAAGAAGGGCAAGCTGACGCCGGCTCAGGTCGAGCAGCGCATGGCGCTCGTCACGCCGACGCTCGCGTACGACAGCTTCAAGGATGCCGATCTGGTCATCGAGGCGGTGTTCGAGAACATGGACGTGAAGCAGACCGTGTTCCGCACCTTGGATGAAGTCTGCAAGCCCGGCGCGATCCTCGCGTCGAACACCTCGTACCTCGATCTCGACAAGATCGCGGCGTTCACGAAGCGTCCGCAAGATGTGGTCGGCCTGCACTTCTTCAGCCCCGCGAACGTGATGCGCCTGCTCGAAGTCGTGCGCGGTGCGAAGACCGCGCCCGATGTGCTCGCGACCTCGATGGCGCTGGCGAAGAAGATCAAGAAGATCGCGGTGGTCTCGGGTGTGTGCGACGGCTTCATCGGCAACCGCATGCTCGCGCGCTACGGCGCCGCGGCGAACGGCCTGGTCAACGCCGGCGCGCTGCCGCAGCAGATCGACGGCGCGCTGCAGAAGTTCGGCATGGCGATGGGGCCGTTCCGCATGGGCGACCTGGCGGGGCTGGACATCGGCTGGGCCACGCGCAAGCGCAAGGCGGCCGAGGCGGGAGTGGACATGAATCCGATGGTCGCCGACAAGCTGTGCGAAGCCGGCCGCTTCGGCCAGAAGACCGGCGCCGGCTGGTATCGATACGAGGCCGGCAAGCGTGACCCGATCCCCGATACGGTGACCGGGCAACTGATCGCGCAGTACCGCCTTGACGCCGGCATCACGCCGCGCAAGGTCGGCGACGACGAGGTCGTCGAACGCTGCATGTTCGCGCTCGTCAACGAAGGCGCTCGCATTCTCGACGAAGGCATCGCTGCGCGCGCAAGCGACATCGACATCGTCTACCTCAACGGCTACGGCTACCCGCTGCAACGCGGCGGGCCGATGCTGTATGCCGATGGGGTCGGGTTGCCGAACGTGGTGCGCGCGCTGAAGCGATTCGCGGCCGAGCCGGGCGCCGATGCGTCGTGGCAACCGGCGCCGTTGTTGGTGAAGCTGGCCGAGGCCGGTAAAAGTTTCAACTGAGGTTGCAAGCATGGACAGCGTCGTCACCGAAGAGCGCCTCGCGCTGGCGCAAACCGATCACCGCGCGTCGGCCTGGTCGGCCCTGAGCCGGGTGCAAGCGGGTTTGCTCGACGACGAGCGCGCCGCCTTGCACGCCAACCCGTGGTTCGGCGAGTTACCGGGCTCGCTGCGGGTCGCGATCCTCGGCAGTGCGCGGGTGCGGCACGTCGAGGCCGGCGCGGTACTGGCACGCCGCGGCGACATGGCCTCGGCCTGGATCGGCGTCGTGCGCGGCGCACTGCGGCTCGGCACGCCGCTCGCTGACGGTCGGGACTTCACGCTCGATTTCGTCGGCCCCGGCCAGTGGTTCGGCGACATCGCGCTGATCGACGACCGCCCGCTCGAACTCGACGTGCTCGCCCATGTGCCCTCGAAACTGCTGTTCATCTCGAAGGCTGACCTGCAACGGCTGGTCGAAGGATTCGGCGAGCTCGGCCCGGGCCTGCTCAAGCTGAACTGCCAACGCCTGCGCCACATGTTCCGCCGCTTCGAGGAACTTCAGACGCTTTCGCTGCCGCAGCGGCTGGCGTGGCAACTGCAGCGCCTCGCGCACCAGTTCGGCCGGCCGGTGGGCGAGGGCGTGCGCATCGACCTGAACCTGTCGCAGACCGACCTCGCCGCGATCGTCGGCGGCAGCCGGCAGCGCGTGAACCGCACGCTGCGGCAGATGCATGTCGAAGGCATCGTGCGCCTCGGCGAGACGCGGATGGTGGTGCGCGAGGCCGACCAGCTCGCGGCAGTGGCCGAGGGCCGGCATCTGCTTGCCGAAGTGGGCCACGCGGCGGAGGCGCAGGGCGCCTGAAGCTCCGGCGGAGCGGTCGCACGGCGTGCCGGACTGGCGCCTGCCGACGCGTTCAGCACGCGGACCGAGCCTACAGGGCAGAAGGTCAGTCTGGAGCGCGGCGAGGCCACGCACAAGAAAAATCGTGGCAAGCGGCCCAAGGCAGGAGGCTCTTGGCCGCGAAGCGATTCCGGGCGCATGTCAGTCCGGGAGCAGGCGTTCTTGATGCGCTTGGGAAGATTCGATCTGCGTGACTCTGCGTGACAGTTGATCAGCCAGCGAGTCAACAGAATAGTTGACATAATATACATTGTCG
>JANXVK010000642.1 GCA_025351675.1 Rhizobacter sp. | reverse complement strand
GCAGGTGCCGCAGCGACGGGCGCCGCCGCAGGCGCAGGCGCAGGAGGCGCCGCGGTGGCCTCGCCGGCCGTCTTGATCATCAGCACCAACGAACCTTCCTTGACCTTGTCGCCGATCTTGACCTTGAGTTCCTTGACCACGCCAGCGTGCGACGAGGGGATCTCCATCGAGGCCTTGTCGCTCTCGACCGTGATCAGCGATTGCTCGGCCTTCACCGTGTCGCCGGGTTTGACCAGCAGCTCGATGATCACCACTTCCGCGAAGTCGCCGATGTCGGGGACCTTGACTTCAACCAATGCCATGTTCTTGTCTCCGACGTCTTGTTATGCGTACAGCGGGTTGATCTTGTCGGCATTGATGCCGTACTTCTTGATCGCCTCAGCGACCTTCGCCATCGGCACCGTGCCGTCATCGGCAAGTGTCTTGAGCGCGGCCACGACGATGTAGTGGCGGTTGATCTCGAAGTGCTCGCGCAGCCTGCTGCGGAAGTCGCTGCGCCCGAAGCCGTCGGTGCCGAGCACGCGATACGTGCGACCCTTCGGGATGAACGCGCGGATCTGCTCGGCGTAGTTCTTCATGTAGTCGGTCGACGCGACCACCGGGCCGGCGTGCTTGTCGAGCTGCTCGGTGACGAAGGGCACGCGCTGCTTCTTCTCAAGCGGATGCAGCAAGTTGAAGCGGTCGGCATCCTGCCCGTCGCGCGCGAGCTGGTTGAAGCTCGGGCAGCTCCAGACGTTCGCGGCGACGCCCCAGTCGTCTTCGAGCAGCTTCTTCGCGCCGACGCTCTCCAGCAGAATCGTGCCGCTGCCGAGCAGATTGACGCGCGGTGTTTTCTTGGCGCCTTCTTCGAGCAGGTACATGCCCTTGATGATCTGCTCCTCGGTGCCGGCCTTCAGGCCCGGCATCGGGTAGTTCTCGTTCAGCAAGGTCAGGTAGAAGTAGACGTTCTCCTGATCCTCGACCATGCGCTTCAGGCCGTGGTGCAGGATCACGCCGACTTCGTGCGCGAAGGTCGGGTCGTAGCTGATGCAGTTCGGGATCGTGCTCGCGAGGATGTGGCTGTGGCCGTCCTCGTGCTGCAGGCCTTCGCCGTTCAGCGTCGTACGGCCCGAGGTGCCACCGAGCAGGAAGCCACGCGCCTGCATGTCGCCGGCCGCCCAAGCCAGGTCACCGACGCGCTGGAAGCCGAACATCGAGTAGTAGACGAAGAACGGAATCATGATCCGGTTGTTCGTCGAGTAGCTCGTCGCGGCGGCGATCCAGCTGCTCATGCCACCGGGTTCGTTGATGCCTTCCTGCAGGACCTGCCCGGCCTTGTCCTCGCGGTAGTACATCACTTGGTCCTTGTCGACCGGCGTGTAGTTCTGGCCCGCGGGGTTGTAGATGCCGATCTGGCGGAACAGCCCCTCCATACCGAAGGTGCGCGCCTCGTCGACCAGGATCGGCACTGCCCGTGGGCCGAGTACCTTGTCGCGCAGCAGTTGCGTCAGGAAGCGCACGAAGGCCTGCGTCGTCGAGATCTCGCGACCTTCGGCGGTCGCGTCCAGCACGGCCTTGAACGTGTCGAGCGGCGGCACCGCGAGCTTCTCGTCGGCTTTCGTGCGTCGATGCGGCAGGTAGCCCCCGAGCGCCTTTCGGCGTTCGTGCAGGTACTTCATCTCCGGCGTGTCAGCGTCCGGCTTGATGAACGGGATGTCGGCGAGTTGGGCATCGGTGAGCGGGATGCTGAAGCAGTCGCGGAAGACCTTCAGGTCGTCGTCCAGCAGCTTCTTGGTCTGGTGCGCGGTGTTCTTGCCCTCGCCGCTCTTGCCCATGCCAAAGCCTTTGACCGTCTTGATCAGCAGCACGGTCGGCTGGCCGGTCGTGTTGACGGCTTTGTGAAACGCCGCGTAGACCTTCTGCGGGTCATGGCCGCCGCGGTTCAAACGCCAGATGTCGTCGTCGCTCATCTTCGCGACCATCTCGAGCAGCTTGGGGTGCTGGCCGAAGAAGTTCTTGCGCACGAAGGCACCGTCGTTGGCCTTGCAGGCCTGGTAGTCGCCGTCGACCGTGTCCATCATCACCTTGCGCAGGATCTCGTCCTTGTCGCGCGCGAGCAGCGGATCCCAGTAGCTGCCCCAGATCAGCTTGATCACGTTCCAGCCAGAGCCGCGGAACTCGCCTTCGAG
>JANXVK010000588.1 GCA_025351675.1 Rhizobacter sp. | reverse complement strand
GCCCATCTGCTGCTCCAGCTGTTCGCGGTGCGCGCCGAGCACGGCCAGGTATTTGTGCAACTGCGGCTGGGTGTCGCGCGGCGACTCGTACATGTCGACCAGCTCCTTCACCTCGGCGAGCGTGAGCCCGAGGCGCTTGCCGCGCAGTGTCAGCTTCAGCCGCGTGCGGTCGCGCTGGGTGTAGACGCGGTTGCGGCCGGCGCGCTGCGGCGTGATCAGGCCGCAGTCCTCGTAGAAGCGGATCGCGCGGGTCGTCAGGTCGAACTCGCGGGCGAGTTCTCCGATGGTGAATGTCTTGAGGGTGGCAGCAGACATCTGGGTGACAGCGCCGGCAGGAAAAGCGGCCTAAACTCGTCCCGATTGACGTTTACGTAAAGTGCGTAAAGTGTAATTGGGGAATCCGATGAAGCCGATGAACGCGCAGGAAATGCAGCTGGCCTACCCGTTCGGGGATGCGCTGCCCGAGCTCGGCACGACGCTCGAGGTCGCGCCCGGTGTGCGCTGGTTGCGCATGCCGCTGCCGTTCCAGCTCGACCACATCAATTTGTGGCTGCTGCGCGACCGCATCGACGGGAATGACGGCTGGACGATCGTCGACTGCGGCATCACCAACGACGCGACCCGCGCCGCCTGGGAGCAGGTCTTCGCGACCGAGCTGCAGGGCCTGCCGGTGCTCCGCGTGATCGTCACGCACATGCACCCCGACCACATGGGCCTGGCGCACTGGCTCACAGACCGTTGGGGTGTGCGCTTGTGGGTCAGCGCGACCGATTACCAAGCCGCGCGCATGGCCAGCAGCGGCATCGCCTCGATCGGCGGCGAGGCCACCGCACGCTTCATGGCCAGCCACGGGCTGACCGACGAGGAGTCGCAGACCCAGATCAAGGCGCGCACGAACTACTACGCGAGCATGGTGCCGCAGTTGCCGTCGTCCTACCGCCGCTTGCTCGACGGCGACACGCTTTCGATCGGCGGGCGCGATTGGCGGTGTCACGTCGGCTACGGCCACGCCCCGGAACACATGTCGCTGCACTGCGAGCCACTCGGAACGCTGATCAGCGGTGACATGGTGCTGCCGCGCATCTCGACCAACGTCAGCGTGCACGAAGGCGAGCCCGAGGCGGACCCGCTGAGGCTCTACCTGGCGTCGATCAAGCGCATGAAGGCGCTGCCCGAAGACACGCTGGTGCTGCCCTCGCACGGCCGGCCGTTCCGCGGCCTGCACACGCGCGTCGACCAGCTCGTCGCGCATCACGACGAGCGCTTCGCCGATGTGCTCAAAGCCTGCGCCGAGGCGCCGCAGCATGCGGCCGACCTGTTGATGGTGCTGTTCCGCCGCCAGCTCGATCTGCATCAGACCACCTTCGCGATGGGCGAGTCGGTCGCGCACCTGAATGCGCTGTGGCTCACCGGCCAACTCACGCGCCGGCTCGACGCCGACGGCATCTACCGCTTCACGACCGCCTGAACTTCCCGGCGCAGACCCGCCACCGCTCGCCGAGCAAGCGCGACGCGCTATCGCGTTGGCAGCATGAGTGACCGCGGACAGCATGCGCAGCCGGCGGCGTGCGACAGCCGCCGGTAGTCTGCGGTCGCATCGGCTTCGCCCGCGCGGCGTTGGCTGCGGCCGAGCCCGGCCGGTGCCATCAGCGCGCGGTTTGAGGCGCCGCCACACACCGGGCACGGCGCAGGCGCGCGGAAATCGGCGAGGGGCCGCATCGCGCTGAACGGCCCACACGGCGTGCAGGCGTAGCTGTAGATCGGCATGTCAGCGGGTGCGCAACAGCGAGGTGCCTACCAGCCGCCCGATTCGCCGCGCGCCACGAACTGGCCGCCGCCGGCCCGGCCGAGCCACTGGTCGCCGTCGACCAGCAGTTCTCCGCGCAGCATCACCTTGCAGACCTTGCCGGTCACGGCCTTGCCCTCGAAGAGCGTGAAGTCGGTGTTGCCGTGTTGCGTCGCGGCCGAAATCACATGCCGGCCTTCGGGGTCGAACAGCACAAGGTCGGCATCGCTGCCGACGGCGATCGTGCCCTTCTTCGGAAACATGCCGAACAGCTTGGCCGGCGCGCTCGACGTGAGTTCGACGAAGCGGTTCAACGAGATGCGGCCGGTGCGCACGCCGCCGTCGTACAGCGTGGTCATGCGCGTCTCGACGCCAGGCACACCGTTCGGAATCTTCGAAAAATCATCACGCCCGTACGGCTTCTGGTTGACGCGGCCGAGATGTCCTTCCTTCATGCAGAACGGGCAGTGGTCGGTCGACACCAGTTGCAGGTCGTCGGTGCGCAGCGCCGTCCACAGCGCCTTCTGCGACTCCTTTGAACGCAGCGGCGGGCTCATCACATAGCGCG
>JANXVK010000532.1 GCA_025351675.1 Rhizobacter sp. | reverse complement strand
GTTTCCAGGAAGATCTGGCCGTCGGTGATCGAGATCACGTTGGTCGGCACGAAGGCCGACACGTCGCCGGCCTGGGTTTCGATGATCGGCAGCGCGGTCAGCGAACCGGTCTTGCCCTTGACCTCGCCCTTGGTGAAGGCTTCAACGTAGTCGACATTGACGCGCGCGGCGCGCTCGAGCAGGCGCGAATGGAGATAGAACACGTCGCCCGGATACGCTTCGCGGCCCGGCGGGCGGCGCAGCAGCAGCGAGACCTGGCGGTAGGCCACGGCTTGCTTGGACAGGTCGTCGTACACGATCAGCGCGTCTTCACCGCGGTCGCGGAAGTACTCGCCCATCGTGCAGCCCGAGTAGGCCGACACGTACTGCATCGCGGCCGATTCGGCGGCGGTGGCGGCGACGACGATGGTGTAGTCCATCGCGCCATTGGCTTCGAGCGCGCGCACCACGTTCTTGACCGACGAGGCCTTTTGGCCGATCGCAACGTAGATGCAGGTCATGTTCTGACCCTTCTGGTTGATGATCGCGTCGATCGCCACGGCGGTCTTGCCGGTCTGGCGGTCGCCGATGATCAGCTCGCGCTGGCCACGGCCGATCGGCACCATCGAGTCGATCGACTTCAGGCCGGTCTGCATCGGCTGGTCGACCGATTTGCGGGCGATCACGCCGGGCGCGATCTTCTCGATCGGCATCTGCAATTTGGCGTTGATCGGACCTTTGCCGTCGATCGGCGCGCCCAGCGCGTTGACGACACGGCCCTTCAGCTCCGGGCCGACGGGCACTTCGAGAATGCGGCCGGTGCACTTGACCGTGTCGCCTTCCGAGATGTGCTCGTACTCGCCGAGGATCACGGCGCCGACCGAGTCGCGCTCGAGGTTCAGCGCTAGGCCGTAAGTGGGCGAACCATCGGGGGCCGGCGGAAATTCGAGCATTTCGCCTTGCATCGCGTCCGACAGGCCGTGCACTCGGCAGATGCCGTCGGTGACCGACACCACGGTGCCCTGATTTCGGATGTCCGTCGTCGGGCCGAGGCCCTCGATGCGGCTCTTGATCAGTTCGGAAATTTCTGCGGGATTCAGGTTCATGACTGTCTCTCCAATTCAAGGAGGTTCGGTGGACGCGAGCTCACGGCATCAGGCCGTGAGCGCCGCCTTCATTTGTTCGAGGCGTGCTTTCACCGAGGTGTCGAGCACTTCGTCGCCGACGACCACGCGAATGCCGCCGATCAGATCGGGCTGCACCTGCACGGTGGCGTTGAGCTTGCGCTTGAAGCGCTTCTCCAGCGAGGCGACGACGTCGGCCAGCAGCAAAGACTCGATCGCGAACGCGCTGTAGACGACCGCGTCCGCGATGCCCGAGCGCTCACTCACCAGCGCGCGAAACTGCGCGGCGATCTCGGGCAGCACGGCGAGCCGGCCGTTGTCGATCACGGTGCGCAGCAGGTTCTTCGACGCATCGCCCAGCGGCTGGTTGATCACGCTGGTGATCACGTCGAACACCTGTTGCGCGCCCGACTTCGGTGCGTCGGCGAACTGGCGCAATTGCGGGTTCGCGCTAACCGACGCCAGTGCATCGAGCTCGGTGCTGGCCTGTTTCAGATCGCGCTTTTCGGCGACTTGGAACAGCGCCTCGGCATACGGCCGGGCAAGGGTTGCGAGCTCAGCCATACGGTTACAGCTCGGTCTTCAGTTGCGACAGCAGCGCGGCGTGAACGGCGGGGTTCACTTCCTTGCGCAGGATCTGCTCGGCGCCCTTGACGGCCAGCGCGGCGACCTGGTCGCGCAGCGTTTCGCGCGCCTTGATCGACTCCTGTTCGGCTTCGGCCTTCGCGGAGGCGATGATCTTCGCGCCTTCCTCGAGCGCGCGACCCTTGGCCTCTTCAACCATCGACTGCGCCAAGCGCTCGGCATCGGCCAAGCGTTGCGCTGCGTCCTTGCGGGCGCTCGACAGCTGCTCTTCGACGCGCTTGTTGGCGTTCGTCAACTCGGCCTTGGCCTTGTCGGCGGCCGACAGGCCATCGGCGATTTTCTTCGCGCGTTCGTCGAGTGCCTTCACGATCGGCGGCCACACGAATTTCATCGTGAAGCCGACGAGGATCAGGAACACGATCATTTGCACGATCAGCGTTGCGTTGATGCTCACGTTCTTGCCTCTGTAGGAAGAAAGGGGGATTCCTGAGCGCTGGCCATGCCAGCGCCGGAAGGCTTACTTCGGCAGGTTGGCGATTTGCGCCAGGAACGGGTTGGCGGTGGCGAACCACAGCGCGATACCGGTGCCGATGATGAACGCGGCGTCGATCAGGCCGGCCAGCAGGAACATCTTGGTCTGCAGCTCGTTCATCAGTTCCGGCTGACGGGCGGCCGATTCGAGGTACTTGCTGCCCATGATGCCGATGCCGATACAGGCGCCAAGGGCGCCCAGACCAATGATCAGGCCGGCGGCGAGGGCAACAAAGCTAATGACTTCCATGATGACTCCAGTTGAGGTTTGTAGATTAGGACAGGAAACGAATCTCGAAAATCAGAGATGCCGCGGGGATAAAGCAGTTGAAGGCTAGTGACTGTCGTGCGCCTGACCGACATACACGAGCGTCAACATCATGAACACGAACGCCTGCAGCGTGATGATCAGGATGTGGAAGATCGCCCAGACCGAGCCAGCGACGATGTGGCCGAGGGTCAGCAGGATGCCGGTGGCGCTCAATGCAAACGCGCCGCCCATCAGCGCGATCAGCATGAAGATCAGTTCGCCAGCGTACATGTTGCCGAACAATCGCATGCCGTGCGAGACTGTCTTGGCGACGAACTCGATGATCTGCATCAGGAAGTTGACGGGATACAGGAACCACTTGTCGCCAAACGGCGCCGAAAACAGTTCGTGCACCCAGCCGCCCGCGCCCTTGATCTTGACGTTGTAGATCAAGCAGACGATCAGCACGCCGAGCGACAGGCCCATCGTGACCGACAGGTCGGCGGTCGGCACGACGCGAAGGTGTGGCAGGCCGAACACCCGCTCGCCAATCCACGGCAGCAGGTCGACCGGCAGCAAGTCCATCGCGTTCAGCAGGAAGATCCAGACGAACACCGTGAGCGCCAGCGGTGCGACCAGTTTGCGACTCTGTGCGTTGTGGACGATGCCCTTGGCCTGACTGTCGACCATTTCGACCAGCAGTTCGACGGCGGCCTGAAAGCGCCCCGGCACGCCCGGGGTCGCCTTGCGTGCGGCAAGCCACAGCAGCCAGCAACCGATCACCCCGACCACGATCGTGAAGAAGGTCGAATCAAGGTTGACGACCGAGAAGTCGACGACACTGGTCTGCTTCTTGTTCTGCAGATGCTGCAGATGGTGAATGATGTACTCACCTGCGGTTGGAGCATGCGCCGCGCCTTCTGCTGCCATCTTGTTGCTACGCCTTCTCGTCCGAACGTCGGCCACGCCACAACAGCGCAACCCAGTTGATCTTGATGCACACCACCATCGTCACCAGCAGCGCCGGCCAACTCAGGTTCGGTACAACCCTCACAGCGATCACCAACATGACGATCGCCACCCCAATCTTCAACATCTCCCAGAACATGAAGCCCGCGGCCGCAGCCAAGGGGTTTCGCGTTTCGCGCGTCATCCCGCGCGCCAGCAAGGCACTCGGGAGGACGACAGCCGCCGCGCCGTACAGGGCCGACCAAGCCACCTCGCCGCGCTGAGTGAATACCCACGCAACGGCGGCACACAACAGACCCACCACGGCCTGGGCCGCGACGACCCGCCATGGCGATGACGACGGGTTGTTCTTTCGGAACGCCTCGGCTTCCTGCTTGGACCACGGCTTGAAGACTTCCGCCCTTGCCTCATCTTCCCAGTCTGCGCCGGGTTGGCGGTGCACATCAGCCGTTCTGATTGAATTCATGATGGCGTGAGACGGTGCACATGCAGCAAAGCCTCGGAATTATATGGGGAAAGCACCGGGCTTCCGGACTGCCCCAGCGCCGCGTGCGGGCTTGGCGCCACAGCCCCGTGATCCTCGTGCTATCGCGCTTCATGATCGGGCATGCCCGTGACGACCCGCTTGCCCGCCCTTCTGATGGCGTCTGCCTTGTTGGCGCCCAGCCTCCACGTGAATGCTGCCGACGCACCTCCGCCCTCTCACCACCGGCCGAGCGGCTACCAGAACAACTACATCGAGTTCCAGCCGCGCGGCCTGCTCGACCTCCTGAAGTGGAAACGCGACGCCAGCCGCGACGACCTGCCGAAGCCGCCGCGCACACCGATCCCGACCGTCGCGCCTGACGCCGCATTCATTCAGGCCAATGCGCGCGCCGGCGTGATGGCAATGCAGCCGGCGATCACCTGGATCGGCCACGCGACGATGCTGGCGCAGTTCGGCGGTCTGAACATCCTCACCGATCCGGTCTTCTCAGAGCGCGTCTCGCCGCTGAGCTTCGTCGGGCCGAAGCGGGCGGTCGCAGCCGGCCTCACGCTTGGCGCCTTGCCGCACATCGACGTGGTGCTGATCTCGCACAACCACTACGACCACCTTGACGACGCGAGCGTGCGCGCGCTGGCCAGGCAGCCCGGCGGGCCGCCGCTGTTCATCGTGCCGCTGGGCATCAAGGCCTGGCTGGCGGAGCGCGACATCACGAACGTGGTCGAGCTCGACTGGTGGCAGTCGCACACGGTGGCGGCGTCGGTCGGCGCGGTCGAGGTCGTGCTCACACCTGTTCAGCATTGGTCGGGTCGTGGCCTGAACGATCGGCTGAAGACGCTGTGGGGCGGCTACGCGGTGTTCGCCCCCGACCTGCACTTCTTCTTCACCGGCGACACCGCGTACTCGAAAGACTTCAAGGACATCCGCGAGCGCTTCGCGTCGCGCCAGACGCCCGAGAAAGGCGGTGGCTTCGACATCGCGCTGATCGCCCTCGGCGCCTACGAACCGCGCTGGTTCATGAGCGCGCAGCACGTGAACCCGGCCGAGGCGGTGCAGATTCACCTCGACGTGAACGCGAAGCGCTCGGTCGGCATCCACTGGGGCACGTTCGAGCTGACCGACGAATCGCTCGATCAGCCGCCGATCGATCTGGCCGAAGCGCGCCGCGCGAAAGCTGTGGCCGACGCGGATTTCTTCGTGATGGCGGTCGGCGAGACGCGCAAGCTGCCGAAGCGGCCGCGCTGAGCCGGCGCACTGACCAACTCAAGGCAGTTCGAGGTAGTGCGCCGCGAGCGTCTTGAACGCCGCGGCGGAGGCGGCAGCGTCGAAAGCGCCGCCGAGTTCTTCCTTCAGAATGCCCGCGACCGGTCCGGCCAGCGCCGACGCCTTGCGCGCGTCGAGGAACAGCAAACGGCAGCGCCGCGCCAGCACGTCTTCCACGCTGCGCGCCATCTCGACCCGGACCGCGAAGCGCACCATCGCTTCGCTCAACCCGCCGCCGCCATCGCGCCACAACCAGTGGTCGGCGCCGGGCAGCTCGCGCAGCGCGGTGAGATCGGTGCCGTACCCATGCTCGCCCGGTGCTTGCGTCAGCGATTCGCCCGCGCCGGCGGGCGCGCCGGCGAGCTTCAAGTGTTCGGTGACGCTCGCGCCCCGCGCCGGCAGCAGCCCGCCGTCGAAGCAATGCGTCAGCACGTCTTCGGCCATCGCGCGGTAGGTCGTCCACTTGCCCCCGGTCACGGTGACGAGGCCCGACTTGTCGACCAGCACCGTGTGCTCGCGCGAGATCGCTTTCGTCTGCGCGCGTGTTGCAGGGTCGCCGTCTTCATCCTGCGGCGGGCGCACGAGCGGACGCAGCCCGACCCAGACCGACAGCACATCGGCGCGCGTCGGCGCCTTGCTCAAATACTTGCCGGCTTCGCGCAGGATGAACTCGACCTCGTCCTTGAACGGCAAGGGCTCGGCGGCCAGGTCGTCACGCGGCGTGTCGGTCGTGCCGAGCACGGTCTTGCCCAGCCACGGCACCGCGAACAGCACGCGGCCGTCTTCGGTCTTCGGGATCAGCAGCGCGTGGTCGGTCGGCAGGAAGGATCGGTCGACGACGAGGTGCACGCCCTGGCTCGGCGCGACCATCGGCGGCTTCTTCTTCGCGCCGTCTTCGGCATCCATGTCGCGGATCGCGTCGACCCAGACACCGGTCGCGTTGATCACGCAGCCCGCGCTGATCGTGAAGCGCTCGCCGCCTTCATCGTCTTCGGCGATGACACCGCGCACCGTGCCGGCCTCGCGCAGCAGGCCCACGCACTTCAGGTGGTTGACGACGCAGGCCCCGCGCGCAACCGCCGTGCGGGCGAGCGCGACCGCGAGGCGCGCATCGTCGAACTGACCGTCCCAGTACTTGACGCCGCCCGACAGATCGCGCGTGCGCACCGTCGGGATCAGCGCCTTGACCTGCGCAGTCGACAAGAACTGCGTGTTGCCGAGGCCACGGCTGCCGGCGAGCGCGTCATACGCCTTCAGCCCGACGCCGTAGAACCCGCGCTCCCACCATGTGTAGCCGGGCATCACGAACGCGAGCGGCTGCGCGAGATGCGGCGCGTTCGCGAGCAGCGCGCCGCGCTCGTGCAGCGCCTCGCGCACCAGCGAAACGTTGCCCTGCGCAAGGTAGCGCACGCCACCGTGGACGAGCTTCGTGCTGCGTGACGACGTGCCCTTGGCGAAATCTGTCGCCTCGATCAGCACGACGCGAAAGCCGCGCGCCGCCGCATCGAGCGCGACGCCGAGGCCGGTCGCGCCGCCGCCGATCACGGCGACATCCCATTGCGTTTGTGTGCGCAGGCGTTGCAGCTGCTCGTGGCGGTTCATGCGCCCATGATGCCGGACTTCAGAGCGCGAAGTTCACCGGCAAGCCCGGCACGTCGACCTCGAGGGCGAGGACGCAGCCGGCGTATGGCTGCTCGATCAGCTCGGCCGGCGGGCGGTTCTCGCGCGAAGTCGTGATGTAGAGCGTCTTCAGGTCGGGGCCGCCGAAGCACGGCATCGTCGGGCAGCGCACCGGCAGCGTCACTTCGCGAATGATCTCGCCCTCGGGCGACAGGCGGATAATGCGCTGGCCCTCGAACATCGCGGCCCAGTAGCAGCCTTCGGCGTCCATCGCGGCGCCGTCGGGCCGGCCGCCGTAAGCATCGAGCGCTTGGCCGGGCTGCTTGAACGCGAAGCTCGCAAACACGCGCTGGCGGCTCAGCGCGCCGCTCTGCAGGTCGAAATCGGCCGCGTAAATCGTGTGCGCCTTGGTGTCGCTCCAGTGGATGGTGCGGCCGTTCGGGCTCCACGCGAGGCCGTTGCTCACGGTGAGGCCTTCGACCTTCTTCGTCAGCTTGCCGTTCGCGAAACACTGCAGCGACGCGCGCGGCGGATCGCGTGGCTCGTAGATCGTGCCGACCCAGAAACGCCCCTGCGGGTCGGCCTTGCCGTCGTTGAAGCGCTCGGCGGTCGGGTCGTAGTCGGGTTCGGCGACGCGCGTGCGTTCACCGCTGGCCGGGTCGAAATGCCACAGGCCGTCGCGCATCGCGAGCAGCAGCCGGCCGTCCAGCATCGGCGCGAAGCTGGCCACGTCGGTGTCGAAGGCCCAGTGCTGCAGACCGCCGGTCCTCGGGTCGAAGCGCTGCAACTGGTGGCCGGGAATGTCGGCGTAGTACAGCACCTGCTCGCCCGGATGCCACACCGGCGATTCGCCGAGCAGCGCGGCCGACGCCACGGCCACCCGCACGTCATCGCCACCCGCCATCAGAGCACCGTCACATCGAGCTTCATCGTCGCCTCGAAAGTCTCGCCCGGGGCGACCGTGCGCAGCCCGTGCGCGGCCGGGTCGGCCATGTGGATCGCGTTCGAGACATGGCTGACCGGCTCAACGCAAAAATAGTCGCGGTCGTGCGGCGTGAACACGACGAGGTGATCGAGCGACGAGCTCAGCTGCAGCGAGAACTTCTCGTCGCGGATGCGCGCCGGGCCGTTCCAGCCGTCGAAGCAGTTGTCGAAGTTGAGGTGCGAGACGTCGCTGTCGATCCCGGGCTGCGCGACCTTGCGCACCGGCAGTTGCGCGGCATCGGCGTCCCAGCGGCTCGCAAGTTCGATGTGCAGGCGGCTGCGCGCGCGCTTGGTGAAGTACGGGTGCCAGCCGAGGCCGACCGGCTGCGCGATCTCGGCGGTGTTGGTGAACACCATCTTGACCGTCATCGAGTCGGGCGTCAGCGCGAAATACTGGGTCGCCTCGAACCGGAACGGCCAGTCGGCATCGCCCGGATGCACCAGCTTGATCACGACTTCGAGCACGCTGCTGGAGACGATCTCCCAAGGCCGCTGCCAGCCGATGCCATGCACCGAGTGCGGGTTGTCGTCGAAGTTAGGCTGGGTCGTGTGGTCACGGCCCTTCCAGCGGAACTTGCGGTAGGCGAGGCGGTTCGAGTACGGGACCAGCGGATAGCACGCCGACGGGCGCGCGGCGGTCAGCGCGGCCGGCTCGGTGGAGCGCAGGACGGCCAAGTCGCGGTGCCAGAGGCCGGCGATGCAGCCGCCGAGATCGGGGCGAAGCGCGAGACGCAGCGCGCCCGCGTGCAGTTCAAACGATGTCTTGGCTGGTCCAGTCATGGCCCTCCCGGCGGGTTGAGAACGCTGCCCCTGCAGCTTTGGCCCATCGTACGCCGGCTTGTCACCCTCGCATCTCGGGGTCAACACCCCGGCGCCGCTTGTCAGTCGAGCTCCGCCTTGAGGTAGTGCGCGCCCCGAATCGGATTGAAATAGTACGGCGCGATCTCGACGAACCCGAGCGACGCATACAGCTCGCGCGCCGACTCCATCTCGTCGAGCGTGTCGAGCAGCATGGCCGAGTAGCCGGCGCGGCGCGCACCGTCGAGCAGTGCCTCGGCGAGCACGCGACCCAGGCCAAAGCGGCGGAGCGCCGGCCGCACGAACAGCCGCTTCATCTCGCAGGCATTGGCGTAGTCCGAATCGGGCAGGGCGCGAAACCCGCCGCAGCCGGCCAGCGCACCGTCGATGAACGCGAGCAGCAGTTGCCCGGACGGCGCGGCGTACTCGCCCGGCAACGCGGCGAGCTCGCCCTCGAAGTCCTGGAAGCACAGCTCGACGTTCAAACTCGCCGCGTACTCGCGCAGGATCTCGCGCGCCGGCTCCACCGTCTCGACCGCCTCGACGGGCAGCAACGTGATCTTGGCCATCTCAGTGCCGCCCGGCCGTTCCGAAAGCACTGAGCGCCCCAAGGCTCACGAAGGGGCCTTTCGTGGCCCTTGGGGGCCGCGAACGAAGCGAGCTTGGGGGCTTCATCTCAGCCCCCCAGGTTCACGACCCAGCCGACCAGCCCGGCACAGGCCGCGAGCAGCAGCACGGCGAGCGTGCGCGAGCGCGTGCTGTCGACCGCGTGCGGCGCGGGCGCGACGAGTTGCTTGTCGCCCGTGACCATCGGCTTCACGAGGTTGCGCTTCTTCGCCAGCAGGTAGTACAGGACCGCCGCGACGTGCAGCACGATCAACGCGATGATCAGCCACTGGCCCCAGCCCTTGTGCCATTTCGTCAGCGCCAAGCTGGTCTCGCCCGAGACGAACTTGATCAGCGGCCCGGTGTTCGATATCTCGTCGTCGGCGAACAGGCCGGTGCCGACCTGGAGCGCCAGCAGCGCCAGCACGCCGAACACCGAGAACGCGCCGAGCGGGTTGTGGCCGACCTCGTGGTGCTCGTCGGCCCGGCTCTGACCGCGCAGGTAGCGCACGATGCTGGCCGGGGCGTAGATGAAGTTGGCGAAGCGCGACCAGTGCCCGCCAACCAGCCCCCACACCAGCCGAAACGCCAGCAGCGTGAACGCCACATAGCCGAGCCGGAAATGCCAGACCATCGCGTTGCCGCCGATCCACGCGCTCGAGATCGAGGCGAGCACGCTGGTGGCCAGCAACCAGTGGAAGGCGCGCGTCGGCAAGTCCCATACGCGCACCGTCGTCTGCAGTTCGTTCATCTTGGCGTGGCCGCCGCAGGCGGCTTCGTGGCACTGCACCGAAAGATAACCGCAATCCGCGGGGCGACCGTGCGGTTCCCGGATATTCCCGACGGAATGGAATTTATCGCACCGCGCCTGCGTACACTCGCCAGCGCCCGCCGTGATGTCTGTGTTCCGGCGGGCGCATCAGGTCGACCCCAACCCCACTTCCGGCCAGGAGAAACTGCATGAAACGCTTCGCCCCGACACTGTTGATGACTGCCGCCGCACTGCTCGGCGCCGCCATCGCCCTGCCCGCCGCGGCGCAATTCGCCAAGCCCGAAGACGCGATCAAGTACCGCAAGGCGGCGTTCACGGTGATGGCCGCGCACTTCGGCCGTGTCGCCGCGATGGCCAATGGCAAGGTCCCGTTCGACGCCAAGGCGGCCGCCGACAACGCCGAGATCGCCACCATGATGTCGAAGCTGCCGTACGCTGGCTTCGTACCGGGCAGCGACAAGGGCGAGACCAAGGCCGAGCCGAAGATCTGGACCGAAATGGACAAGTTCAACGCCGCCGCCACCAAGATGCAGGAAGAAATGGCCAAGCTGAACGTGGCCGCCAAGGGCGGTAACCTCGACGCGATCAAGGCCGCCGTCGGCGAGACCGGCAAGAGCTGCAAGGCCTGCCACGACAACTACCGCAAAGAGTAAAGACCCGCGCCGATACGATCTGCCAGGCCCTCGCCACGTCGTGGCGAGGGCCTTTTTCCGCTTTGGGAGGGCATTCGGGGCGATGCGCGCCGCACGCTAAAATCGGGGGTTGACCGTCTTCGGCGGTCAACCCAGTGCCGCCGCGAGCCAAGGATTCGATCACCTCGCCGCAGCGTGTCGCGGGGGGCG
>JANXVK010000496.1 GCA_025351675.1 Rhizobacter sp. | reverse complement strand
CGTTATTGATGCGCTTGGGAAGATTCGATCTGCGTGACTCTGCGTGACAGTTGATCAGCCAGCGAGTCAACAGCATAGTTGACATAATATACATTGTCGATCATTCAAGAATCGATATCTCCGAAGATCAGCCTTCGGCGTCTTCCCGCGCCGCCGTCGCATCCGACGCGTCGTTGAGCGCAACGGCGTCGCCATCGGCGCGCGCGATCGTCGGCTTGTCGAGTGGCCGGCAGATGCGGCTCTTCAGGCGCGCAAGACGATCGGAACCGGCCACCGCGGCGAGCACGGCCTCCGGATTCATCATCAACGCGAACGGGTTCAATTCGATCGGGTGCGCGGTCGTCATGGCGGTGCTTCCGGTGGGTGGATGCAACGAACTCTAGGACCGCGTGGCCTCACGCCACAGTGGGCGCAGACCCAAACCGGGTGTCGGCCATTCCCTTACAAGCGGCGTCGGGCCCGATCAGCAACCTTGTCGGTGGCGTTGCGCGCGGATCACCGCGGTGTCGTCAGGCTTTCGAGCTTCCTGACCAGCGCTTCGCGGCCCGACATGCGGGCGAAGTCGACCGCGCGGAGGTCTTTCTCGTTGCGCCGGTTCACGTCGGCGCCGCGCGCCAGCAGCAGGTTCACGCTGTCTTCGCTGCCGTACTGCGCGGCCATCATCAGCGGCGTGGTGCCATTCGGTGATGCGGCGTTGAGCTCGGCGCCGCGATCGAGCAGCAGCTTCACGAGGCCGGTGTCGGGGCCGGTCGACGCGTAGTGCAGCGCCGACCAGCCGGGCTGGTTCACCTTCGCGCCGCGCTCGAGCAGCATTTGCGCTGCGCTCACATCGCCCTTCAGCGCAGCCATCATCAACGGTGATTCGCCCGCATTGTTCAGCAGATTGACGTCGATCCCGGGATGAGCGAGCAGCAGTTTCGTCGTCTTGGCGGAGCGTTCGAGCAGCGCAATGTTCAGGCCGGTCTGACCTTTCGGGTCGCGCGTGTTCGGATCGAATCCGCGTTCCAGCAAGCTCGCCAAGTTGCTGGCGTTGTCGTTCTTGATGGCGACGAAAAAATCCTCGTACGAGCCGGCGTTAGCAGAGAAAACTACAATCGCAGCAATGCTAAAGAGAATCTTCTTGAAGTATTTTATGATCATGATTCAGAGGGGTTTTGCGAGCGGTGGCAGCTTGAACAGCCGCTCGAAGTTGAGCGTGGTGGCGGCGGCGACCGCCTCGACCGGCACACCCTTCAGCACCGCAATCTGCTGCGCCACGAAGGGCACGTAAGCCGGGCTGTTGGTCTTGCCGCGATACGGCACCGGCGCCAAGTAGGGGCTGTCGGTCTCGATCAAACAGCGGTCGAGCGGGACGAAGGCGGCAACGTCGCGCAGCGCTTGGGCGGTCTTGAAGGTCAGGATGCCGGAAAACGAAATGTAGAAGCCGAGGTCAAGTGCGGCGCGCGCCACCGTGTCGGTTTCGGTGAAGCAGTGGAACACGCCGTTGTCGGCGCCCTCCCCGCGCAGGATCGCCAGCGTGTCGTCGGAGGCGCTGCGCGTATGGATCACGAGTGGCAACCCGGTCTGCTTCGAGGCCCGGATGTGGACCCGAAAGCGCTCGCGCTGCCAGGCCATGTCGGCGACGCTGCGGCCGTTGAGCCGGTAGTAGTCGAGCCCGGTTTCGCCGATCGCGACGACCCGCGGCTTCGCGGCCAGACGCAGCAAGTCGTCGAGGCTCGGTTCGCGCACCCCTTCACTGTCCGGATGCACACCGGCGCTGCACCAGAAGTTGTCGTGCGCGAGCGCCAGCGCATGCACATCGTCGAACTCTTCGAGCGTGGTGCAGATGCACAGCGCGCGGTCGACCTGCGCCGCGGCCATCTCGGCGCGGATCTGCGTCAGGCGTGCGCGCAGCTCGGGAAAACTCAGGTGGCAGTGGGAATCGACGTACATGCGTCTGCGGACACGAAAGCCCCGCGCGGGTCGCGCCAAGGCAGGTTCAAATCGTCTGCGTCGGCTTGGCGGACGAGATCGAGGTGCCCAGCACCTCTTCGATCTTGAGCTTCAGCCCGCGCGTCTTTTCGTCGGCCGGAAAACGCACGCCGATACCTTGCGTGCGCCCGCCCGACGCATTCGCCGGCGTGACCCAGCCGACCCTGCCGGCCACCGGATAGCGCTGCGGGTCGTCGGGCAACGAGAGCAGCAGGTAGATGTCATCGCCGAGCTTGTATTCGCGCGTGGTCGGCACGAACAGGCCGCCATCGGTGAACACCGGCATGTAGGCAGCGTAGAGCGCGCCTTTCGCCCGCAACACGAGCTGGATCACGCTCGGTCGCGCCGGGCTCGGCCCGCCGGCCGGCGCGAGCGCGGAAGGGACAGTTCGTGGCGGGGTCGGTGCGCTCATGCGCGCGAGTGTACCGAACTGCCCTGCTTTGCAGGACCCGATCTGGCGTCGGCCACGAGCGCACGCTGGCCTTGCTGCACCAGCGACTCCAGCATCAGCGCCGCACTCCACGGGTGCTCGGCATGGCGGGCGATGCGGTTGAGCTCGCGCATCCACGCCGCGAGCGCCGCCGGCTCCGCGCCGGCGCGGATCGAGCCGGCCGGAAAATAGCGCGGCCCGGCGCCGGCAGCGATGCAGGCGGCGTCGTGACACAGCTTCTGCAGCGCATCGACGACCCGCGCCAGCGGCCAGCCGCCGAGCGCCGCCGACAGGCCTTGCGCCACCTGCGCCGGCAGGCGCAGCCACAACGCCGCATCGATGTCCTGCTTCGTCCATTCGAGCGCCTCCTGCGGCTGGCCGCCGGTGGCGGCGAGCAGCACCGCCGGGTCGGCCACGCCCTGCCCTGCGAGCCACGCGATGGCCACGTCGACCGGCGGCAGCGCCATTGGCACGCTCTGGCAGCGGCTGCGGATCGTCGGCAGCAGCGCGTCGGGCGCGGCGCAACTGAGCACGAAGCGGGCGCTGCCGGGCGGCTCTTCGAGCACCTTCAGCAGCGCGTTCGCCGAGACGCCGTTGATGCGCTCGGCCGGGTGCAGCACGACAACCTTGGCGCGCCCGCGCGCCGAGGTGATCTGCGCGAACTCGATCGCCGCGCGCACCGCGTCGACCTTGATTTCCTTGCTCGGCGTTTTGGTCTTGCCGGCACGCTCGGGTGCGCCCTCTTCATCGGCACGCGCCCAGCCGAGCGGCTCTTGCAAGGCCTCGGGCAGCAGCACCAGCATGTCGGGATGCGAGTGGGCCTGCGCGAGGCGGCAGCTGGCGCAGACGCCGCAGGGGCGCATATTTGAGTCAGTCGCCTCGCATAGCCAGGCCTGCCCGAGCGTGATCGCGAGCTCGAACTGGCCGACGCCTTGCGGCCCGTGCAGCAGCAGCGCGTGGGCGCGCTGGGTGGCGAGCGTCTGGCGCAGCACGGGCGCCAGCCACGGCAGCGGCAGTTGGCCGTCGGGGCCTACCACGCGCGGGCCTTCAGCGCGGTGTCGATCTGGTGCCAGACGGCGTCGCGGTCGAGCGCGGCGTCGATGCGCGCGAAGCGCTGCGGCGCCGCTGCCGCGCGGGCCGCGTAGCCGGCGCGCACGCGCTCGAAGAACGCGAGGTCGCGTTGCTCGAAGCGATCGGCCGCACGAACCTGCGCGCGGCGTTGCGCGGCGATCTCGGCGGGCAGGTCGAACCAGATCGTCAGGTCGGGCTGCAGGCCTTCCTGAACCCACGCTTCGAGCTGTTCGAGTTGCGCTGGCACCGCGCCGCCACCGCCGCCCTGGTAGGCGAAGCTGGCGTCGGTGAAGCGGTCGCAGACGACCGTGTCGCCGGCCGCGAGCGCCGGCGCGATCACGCTGCGGATGTGGTCGCGGCGCGCGGCGAACGCGAGCAGCGCCTCGGTCAGCACATCGGCCGATTCGTGCAGGAATATCTCGCGCACCCGCTCGGCCAGCGGCGTGCCGCCGGGCTCGCGCGTGCTCACGACACGCGCACCGGCGGCGCGCAGCCGCTCGACCACGGCCGAGAGGTGGGTCGACTTGCCCGCGCCGTCGATGCCCTCGAAGGTGATGAATCGGCTGG
>JANXVK010000467.1 GCA_025351675.1 Rhizobacter sp. | reverse complement strand
TGATGCGGTCGGTGTGGGTTGAGGCCGGCGTCATCGCCAGCGCGCGCGCGATCCGGTGCCGCGCCACCTTCGTCTTCGGCACCGGGAAGTCGAACCACTGGCGCACGTCTTCGTCGAGCCCGATGCCGTGCATGTAGTTGTAGAGCGCCTTCTTCAGCCCGAGGCCGAGCGCGTCGTGGTCGGTGCCGGTCGGGTCGATGAAGCCGATGTCGTTCTTCGCGAAACTCACGGGCGGCAGCGGCTGCAAGGTGACGCCGTAATCGGCCGGGCTCTGGCCGACCGGCGAGTGCACGGTGCACGCGAAACGGTGGAAGAAGCCCGACTGGATGCAGCCGGTCTCGAACAGTTGTCGCACGTACTCGAGCGCGTCGACCGTGTCCTGCACCGTCTGGGTCGGAAAGCCGTACATCAGGTAGGCGTGGACGAGGATGCCGGCGTCCGAGAAGCCTTTCGTCACG
Source organism: Rhizobacter sp. (assembly GCA_025351675.1). Taxonomy (GTDB): domain Bacteria; phylum Pseudomonadota; class Gammaproteobacteria; order Burkholderiales; family Burkholderiaceae_C; genus LMDS01. The sequence goes on along the minus strand of JANXVK010000467.1, from coordinate 2,471 downwards.
CGCGCGACCTGCTCGACCGAGACGCCTTTCTTCATCAACGTGAGCAGCCGGTCGGAGGCCACCTCGAGCCCGCCCGAGATCGCGATGCAGCCGCTGTCGGCGAGCTGCTGGCACAGCTCGGGGCTGAACGATTTCTCGAAGCGGATGTTGCCCCACCACGAGATCGAGAGCTGGCGGCGCTGCAGCTCGGCGGCGAGCGTCTTCAGCGCCTTCGGCGGAGCGGCCTCGTCGACGAAGTGAAAGCCGGTCTGGCCGGTTTCCTTGACGATGGCTTCAATGCGGTCGACCAGTGTCTCGGCCGAGGCGCCTTCGTAGCGCGAGATGTAGTCGAGGCTCACGTCGCAAAAGCTGCACTTTTTCCAATAGCAGCCGTGTGCGACGGTGAGCTTGTTCCAGCGCCCATCGGACCAGAGCCGGTGCATCGGGTTCAGCATGTCGAGCAGCGACAGGTAGCGGTTCAGCGGCAGGCCATCCCAAGTGGGTGTGCCGACTTCGGCGAAGGCGATGTCCTGTTCGATCCAGTTGATGTACTTGACCTCTCGCGTGTCGGCGTCGCGCGCGAATGTGCGCACAAGGCGCTGGCGCGAGCGCTTGCCTTGCAGATGCTCGAGCAGCGCGAGCAGCGGGCGTTCGCCGGCATCGAGCGTGACGAAATCGAAGTGGTCGAACACACGCGGCTCGTTCAGCTCGCGCAGCTCGGTGTTGACGAAGCCGCCGCCGAGCACGGTGGTGATCGTCGGGTCGTGTGCCTTGACCGCCTGCGCGATCCGAAACGCGGCATAGACCGAGCCCGGGAACGGCACCGATACAAGCACGACGCGCGGCGCGTGCTTCTTGATTGCATCCAGCGTCAACGCGACCAGCGTGCGATCGACGAGGTTCATCGGCGCGGCCAGCGCGTCGGCGAGCGGGTCGAAGGTCGGCTGGCTCTGCGCCAGCGATTCGGCGTAGCGCACGAACTCGAAACGCGGGTCGACCGCGTCGCGCAGCACATCGGCGATGTCGTTGAGGTAGAGCGTCGCGAGGTGGCGCGCGCGGTCCTGCATGCCGAGCGCGCCGAAGGCCCAGGCGAGCGGGTCTTCGCCATCCTCGGCGATGTACACATCGAGGGCATCGAAGCGCGCGCCTTCGGGCAGAAACGCGCGGCCGGCGATGCGGTGGCCGATGGTCGGGTCGCGGCCTTGCAGGAACGCGATCGTCGGCGTGATCGTCGCCAGATAGCGGTCGAACTGCGCCACGAACGCATCGACGAGCGGCGTGCGCGCCGGCAGCGTGTCGATACCCGAACGCACCTGCTGCAACCCTTCGGCCGAGAACAGCTTGAGCACCAGCGCCAGCGCCAGGTCTTCCTGCACCGCGTCGATCTCGCGCGAGCGCAGGAAGCCGGTGAGGTACGCGGTCGACGGGTAGGGCGTGTTCAATTGCGTCATCGGCGGGATCACCGAGAGCACGCGAAATGGCGCGGGGAAAGCAGGCGAAGCGGACATGGCGCGAGTCTGCCATGCACGCCCCGCGCCGATTGCCTACAGTCGCGGATGACCTCAGCCAGCATCCACTTCTACGAACCGCGCCTCGGCCACGGTCTGCCGCACGACCCGTTCAACGCGATCGTCGGGCCGCGGCCGATCGGCTGGATCTCGTCGATGAACGCCCGCGGCGGGCTGAACCTTGCGCCCTACAGCTTCTTCAACGCCTTCAACTACACGCCGCCGATCGTCGGCTTCGCCAGCGTCGGCGCGAAAGACACGCTGCACAACGTGCAGGCCACGCGCGAGTTCGCCTGGAACCTCGCCACCCGCCCGCTGGCCGAACAGATGAACGCGAGCAGTGGGGCGGTGCCGCCCGACGTGAACGAGTTCGAGCTCGTCGGTCTCACGCCCGCGCCGTCGCGCGTGATCGCCGTGCCACGCGTCGCCGAGAGTCCGGTGTCGTTCGAGTGCCGGGTGACGCAGATCGTGCAGCTGCAAGGCGCGGACGGCACGCAGGTCGAAACGTGGTTGACCTTGGGCGAGGTCGTTGCGGTTCACATCGACGAGGCGCTGCTGAAAGACGGCGTCTACGACACCGCCGCGGCGCAGCCGATCCTGCGCGGCGGCGGGCCGGCCGACTACTTCGAGATCGGTGCGCCCCAGCGCTTCCGGATGTTCCGGCCGCGCTGAGGCCGCCGCGCGGCCGCCGCGCTCAGCGGCTCGCCACCGGGTCGATCATCGACTGCACCGATTCCTGGTACCCGTGCCGCCCGGGCACGAACATGAACTCGCAGGCTTTGTTCATCATTGCGCCTGGGTTCGCTTCCCGGCGAGATCTAATCTGAAGTGAATCGCCTCGGGATTTCGTGACGCCTGCTGTTTGACTTATGCGGCCTGTCGTAGGCAGGTCCGCTTGAAGTAATGGTTAGGGAAGGTCTGCATAAAGCCCGACCGAATGTGCTTGGTCAAAGCTGATGCGGCTGAGAAAATTGCAGTCATGAA
>JANXVK010000417.1 GCA_025351675.1 Rhizobacter sp. | reverse complement strand
TGCGCTCGGCCGAGGCGATCGGTGCGAGCAACGCGTCGCGCATGTTCCGTCACATCCTGCCGAACGTCAGCCACGTGGTGCTGGTGCAGCTCTCGATCCACGTCGTCGGCTTCATCAAGTCGGAGGTGATCCTGTCGTACCTGGGCCTGGGCGTCGGCGTCGACCAGGTTTCGTGGGGAACAATGCTCTCGGAAGCGCAGAGCGAGCTGATCCTCGGTCACTGGTGGCAGCTCGCCGCGGCGACGATCTTCATGGCGGTGTTCGTCACCGCGTTCTCGCTGATGACCGATGCGCTGCGCGATGCGCTGGATCCGAAGCTGCGAGGTCTGGAATGAGCATCTTGTTGTCGATCAAAGACCTTCGCGTCGCGTTCCGAACCGGCAAGGTCGGCGGCGTGGTTCAACGCTTCGAAGCTGTCAAGGGCGTCAGCTTCGACGTGCCCGAGAACACCACGGTCGCGCTCGTCGGCGAGTCGGGCTCGGGCAAGAGCGTCACCGCGATGTCGATCCTGAACCTGCTGCCCGACAACGCCGAGCGCAGCGGCGCGATCGCGTTCCAGGGCCGCGACATGCTGGCGACGCCGATGCGCGAATTGCAGAAGCTGCGTGGCAAGGAGATCGCCTGCGTCTTCCAGGATCCGATGACCTCGCTGAACCCGGTCTTCACCTGCGGCCAGCAGATCTGCGAGCCGCTGATGAAGCACCTCGGGCTCAACGCACGCGCGGCGATGAAGCGCGCCGAGGCGCTGCTCGTCGAGGTCGGCATGCCCGAGCCGAAGCGGCGGCTGTCGGCCTACCCGCACGAGCTCTCGGGCGGCCAGCAGCAGCGCGTGATGATCGCGATGGCGCTGGCCGGCGAGCCGAAGCTGCTGATCGCCGACGAGCCGACCACCGCACTCGACGTGACGATCCAGCGTCAGATCATGGAGCTGCTCGCGGGGCTGAAAGCGAAGTACCGCATGAGCATGCTGTTCATCAGCCACGACCTCGGCGTCGTCGGCGAGATCGCCGACCATGTGGTCGTGATGCGCGGCGGCACGGTGCGCGAGCAGGCGCCGGTGGCCGCCATCTTCGCCGACCCGAAAGACGCGTACACGAAGGCGCTGCTCGCCTGCCGCCCCACGCTTGACCAGCGCCAGTCGCGCCTGATGGTGATCGACGATCACATGGCGCTTCAGGCCGGCGGCGTTGCCACCGGCGGGGGCCGCGCCGGCGGCGTCAACAGCAAGGCGAAAGACCCGAACGCGCGCGTCATCATCGAAGCCAGCGCGCTGACGAAAAGCTTCTGGCTGCACAGCGGCGTGTTCGGCCGCAAGGAGTTCCGCGCCGTGAAGGGCGCCACGTTCAAGCTGCGCCAGGGCCACACGCTCGGTGTCGTCGGCGAATCGGGCTCGGGCAAAACGACGATGGGCCTGGCGCTGCTGCGGCTGCACGAGCCCAGCGGTGGGCCGGTCGGCGGCAGCGTCACCTTCGATGGCATCGACCTGCTCGCGCTCAGCAAGCGCGCGATGCTGCCGATGCGCAAGCGCATCCAGGTCGTGTTTCAGAACCCGTACGCGTCGCTGAACCCGCGCTTCACGGTCGGCCAGGCACTGATCGAGCCGATGACGATTCACGGCGTCGGCACCGGCCCCGCCGATCGCGAAGCCCGCGCCCGCGCGCTGCTGGCCAAGGTTGGCCTGACCGACGAGGCGATGGACAAGTACCCGCACGAGTTCTCTGGCGGCCAGCGCCAGCGCGTCGCGATCGCGCGCTGCCTGACGCTGGACCCCGAGGTGCTGGTGCTCGACGAGGCCGTGAGCGCGCTCGACGTCTCGGTCCAGGCGCAGGTACTGAACCTTTTGCGCGACCTGCAGGACGAACTCGGCCTCGCCTACATCTTCATCAGCCACGACCTCGCGGTGGTGCGCTTCATGGCCGACGAGGTGCTGGTGATGAAGGACGGCGAAGTGGTCGAGCAGGCCAGCGTCGCGCAGATTCTTGATGCGCCACAGCAGGAGTACACGCGCAAATTGCTGAGCGCCATTCCGCGCGGATACCGCGCGGCCGCGTAACCCTTCGCGCGGGTACCGCGCGGCGGCGCAAGGCCCAACGCCGACGCATCCCGTCGAACCTGTAACGTATCTTTTACGACTTGCGTCGCGTTTCGTAGGTAGTTGTGAGATTCGGAGTCAAGTCTTGTTCGGAACCCCCCTAAATGAGGGGTGAGCAGGCATGGCACAAACGTTGCGTTTGTGTTGGTCACAGCACCCGGATGCCGCTTCAAGCGGCGCCGGGCCGAGGACTCCAAAGGACGTCGTTGTCATGCCGCTGAACCGCACTGTGAAATCTGTCACGCCTCGCCGCTTGCGGCCTGCCAACCCGAGTTGCCGCGGTGGTGCCTCGTCGGTGCTGCGCTTGACGCAACCGACCGCGACGCGCCTGCCGACGACGCTCGACCTGTCCGACTGGATGAGCCACGCCGCCAGTGTGCTGATGCCGGTGACCGGCCCGCATTTCGATGTCAGCGCGCGCCACAGCGCCCCGGGGGTTTGATGAGCACGTTGACGAACACCAGCGCAGCAGCGTCCACCCGCCCCCGCGCCGCCGCGAGCGCGGTGCTGCCGCAGCGCAAGGCACCGATTCTGCAAGTGACACCCCGCCTGCCGTTCCGGGTTCTGCAGACGAGCCACGCACCCGCGCAGCTGTCGCTGTTCCTGCGGCCGGGCCTCAGCCTGCGCTGAAAGAACACGAGTTTTCGCGGACGCCACTGACGTCCAGAGGGGAGCGGGCAGGCCGGTGCAGAGTCGAGAGCGAGCCCTGGCAAATCACTGTCCCGCTTCCCTTCTTTTATTCCTGACTGTCCGACTCGGGCCAGCGCCGGGTCGCCATGGGCCACGAAGAGGCCGACTGCGTGGACCTCGACGGACCGAGCTCCCCCGGGGGACGGCGCCGCAGGCGCCCAGCGGCTGTCAGCAGGCTTCGGGCAAGCCCTCTGAAGCAGCGCCCCGCGCTGCGAGACACTGCGCGCACTCTGCAGTTTCGAAAAAGGGCTCCGCGATGAACTCGATCGACCGCCGCCAGCTGCTGCTCGCCAGCGCCGGCACATTGCTCCTGCAGGTGTCCGCGCGCGCGCAGGCCGCTTGGCCGAACAAGCCGGTGCGCGTCGTCGTGCCGTTCGCGCCGGCCGGCACCACCGACATCCTCGCCCGCGCGTTGGTGCCCGAGCTCGGCAAGGCCTTCGGCCAGACATTCATCATCGACAACAAGCCCGGCGCCGGCGGCAACCTCGGCTCCGACGCGATCGCGAAATCTGCCCCCGACGGCTACAACCTGTTGATGGGCACGGTCGGCACGCACGCGATCAACGCGGCGCTGTACCCGAAGATGCCGTTCGACCCGGTCAAGGATTTCGTGCCGATCGTGCTCGTCGCCGGCGTACCCAACGTGCTGGTGATGAACCCGGCGAAGGCCGAGGCCTGGGGCATCCGCAACGTCGCCGACCTGATCCGCTACGCCCGCGCGAACCCGGGCAAGCTGAACATGGCGTCGAGCGGCAACGGCACCTCGATCCACCTGAGCGGCGAGCTGTTCAAGAGCGTGACCGGCACGTTCATGGTCCACTTTCCGTACCGCGGCTCGGGCCCGGCGCTGCTCGACCTGATCGGCGGCACGATGGACCTGATGTTCGACAACCTGCCCTCGGCGATGCCGCACATCAAGTCGGGCAAGCTGAAGGCGCTGGCGGTGACGAGCGCACAGCGCAGCGCGGTCTTGCCCGACGTGCCGACCGTCGCCGAGGCCGGCCCGATCAAGGGCTTCGACGCGAGCTCGTGGTTCGGGCTGTTCGCACCGGCCGGCACGCCGATGGAGATCGTCAACCGCATCAACCAGGAAACGGCCAAGTCGTTCCAATCGCCGGCGTTCAAGGAGCGTCTGCTGTCGCAAGGCGCAATCCCGGGCGGGCAACCGACGGCCGAGTTCGCGAAGTTCATCGCGGCCGAGACGGCGAAGTGGGCACAGGTCGTGAAGGTGTCGGGCGCGAAGGTGGATTGAGACGGCCCGGCGAACTCACCTCGCCGGCAGCGTAAACCCCATCTGCCCGAGCGTGTCGGCCACCAGTTCGAGCCGCAGCACCGGGCTGTCGAGCGTCATGAAGCGCTGCTTCAGCGCCGACGCCAGCGGCAGCAGCTCGCACCAGCGGTTGGCGAGCCAGCCGCAATCGTCCCAGTGGTACGGCAGGCGCAGCGGCAATTCAACACCCGACTGGCCGCCTTGCGCGATCGTGTGCCGGAGGTCGCGCAGCAGGCCCTGCAGCGCCTCGCGTGTAAAGACGATGTCGTCGGGCACCGGCACCGCGGCGTCGCCGGGCAGCAACTCGGCATCTGCGACCCACAGCCCGAACTTCTGCCGGGCACTGCGCAGGATGCGAAAGCGCTGCGTACCGGTGCAGCCGATCTGCATCAGGCCCGGGCCGGGTCGCTCGAGCGTGTCGATGCGCGCGAGCGTGCCGATCGGGTGGAAGGCCTCGTTCGCGAAACCGTCGCCACTCGGCGCGCCCGAGGCGCGCTGTTCGGCTTGGCCCTGCGTCAGGCAGACCACGCCGAAAGGCTCGCCGGCCGCGTGGCGGCGCGCGATCATGTCGAGGTAGCGGACCTCGAAAATCTGCAGCGGCAGCAGGCCCCCGGGGAACAGCACCGATTGCAGTGGGAACAGCGGCAACTGCAGCAGCGTGGGCAGGGCGGAATCAGTCACCGGTCGATGCTAAGCCGGCGCCGGTATCCCTGCCGCCGGGCCGGCCTTCGCGGCATGCCGATGGTTTAATGTCGCGCTCTCTGCCCGACCTCGCTGCCCCAGATGCCCGCCCCTTCCAACGATTCACGCGCCGCGGCGGGTCCGACCTCCGCGCCGGCGCTGCTCGGCGGGCTCGCGCTGTGGCTGCTCGCCACGCTTGGGCTGCGCCCGCTGCTGCTACCCGACGAGGGCCGCTACGCCGAGGTCGCGCGCGCGATGTGGCATGGCGACTGGCTCGTCCCCACGCTCAACGGCCTGCCGTTCTTCCACAAGCCGCCGCTGTTCTACTGGCTCGACCTCGTCGCGATGCAGCTGATCGGGGTGCACGAGTTCGCCGGCCGCTTCGGCTCGGCCGTGGGTGCCTGGTTGATGGGCGCGGCGCTGTTCCTCGCGATGCGGCGCTGGCACGGCGCGCGCACCGCGCGAATCGCGCTCGGCGTGCTGGCGACGACGCCGTTCTTCTTCGTCGGCGGGCAGTACGCGAACCACGACATGCTGGTCGGCGGGCTGATTACCGCGGCGGTACTGGCGCTGGCACGCGCGGTCGAGTCGCCGACGGGCCGCTCCCGAGGTGATTCGCTCCCCTCGGGGGGCGGACCGGCGCAAGGCGACGGGCCTGGGGGCCGTCATGACCTGCCGCCGCGTGTCGACCTGCGCTGGCTCGTCGCCGGCTGGGTGCTGTGCGCGCTCGCGATGCTCGCGAAGGGGCTGATCGGGATCGTGCTGCCCGCCCTCGTGATCGGCCCGTGGCTGCTCGCGCAGGGGCGTTGGCGCCAGATGCTCAAGCTGCTGCATCCGCTCGGCCTGCTCGCGTTCGCACTCGTCGGGCTGCCGTGGTTCATCGCGATGCAGCAGCGCTACCCGGGCTTCTTCGACTACTTCGTGATGGAGCAGCACTTTCGCCGCTTCGCGCAGTCGACCTTCAACAATGTCCACGGTGCATGGTTCTTCATCGTCGTGCTGCCACTGTTGACGCTGCCGTGGAGCGCGTGGGCGCCCGCCGCGTTCAAGCGCGCGTGGGCCGATCGCAGCCCGACGACGCTGCTGTACGGGTGGTGGGTGATCGCGATCGTCGGCTTCTTTTCGATCCCGAGCTCGAAGCTGGTCGGCTACGCGCTGCCGGCGCTGGCGCCGTGGTGCGCGCTGCTGGCGCTCGCGGTCGCCGGCGGCAATGCGCGCGTGTGGCGCCGGGCAATCCGGACCATGGGCACCGCGGCGCTCGCCTGCGTGGCGATCGTCGGGGTCGTCGCGTGGAAGGCACCGCAGTCGAACCAGGCCCTCGCGCTGACACTGCGCGCGGCGCTGGCGCCGGCCGACACCGTCGTGATGGTCGACGAGTACTTTTACGACGTGCCGTTCTACGCGCGGCTCGCGCGCCCGGTCGTGATCGCCGCCGACTGGGCCGACCCGCAGATCTCGCGGCGCGACAACTGGCGCAAGGAGGTCTTCGACGCGGCTCGCTTCGACCCTGCGCTCGCGCGCACGCTGCTGCGCCCGCTGACCGAGCTGAACACGATGGCCTGCGGTGCCAACGCGGTCTGGTTCATCGTCTCGGCCGGCCATGCCGGGCGCGTCTCGGGCCAGCCCGGCGCGGCACGCGCGTTCGCCGACAAGCGCGCCGAGCTCTGGCGCGTGCCGGGCCGGGCCTGCCCGTGAGCTTGCCGGGCCGCCAAGGGCCACGCAGGGGCCCCTTCGGCGCCCTTGGCGAATACCGGAGTGCGCAGCACAAAGGCTCCCTATGAGCACCGCGCGCCAGTTCTCGCGCTACACGCTGATCGGCGCGGTCGCGACCGCCGCCCACTACCTCGTGCTGGTGGCGTGCGTCGAAGCGGCCGGCTGGCCGGCGTGGCTCGGCTCAGGGCTGGGCGCGGTCGTCGGCGCGCAGCTCGCCTACGCCGGCAATCGCTGGTTCACGTTCGCGCACCGCGGCGAGATCGGCGCGTCGTGGCCGCGCTTCATGGTCACCGCGCTCGTCGGCGCGCTGCTCGGCATGGCGATCGTCGCGCTCGGCGTGCGGCTTGGCGTGCACTACCTGGTCGCGCAGGTGATCGCGACGCTGACCAGCCTGGTGCTGACCTTCGCGATCAACCGGGCCTGGACGTTCCGCTGAATGGGGTGTTGGTCGCGGGGCCGGCGCCGGGCCGCCCCAAGCGGCCCCGCACCCCCTCGGGGAGTGGCTGCGGTACGCCGTGGCCGTGGGGGCTATGTCTGCCAGACGCGGCCGAGCCGCACGCTCGCGGCCGCCAGGTCGGCGTCGAACGCGACGCTGCCCAGGTACGCCAGCTCGCGCTCGCGCGCTGCGCCGATCGCGTCGGGCGGGTCGCCTTCGAGGCGCGTGCCCGGGTGGCAGAACAGCAGCCCGCCCGCGGGCGGCAGCGCGGCGAGCCAGCCGCGCATCAGCGCCTGGTAGTTGGGTTCAACGAAGTCGTAGGCGCCGAGCAGGGCCGGGTTGCGCGCGATCACGCGCTGCGCGAGCTCGGCCGCGAGCGTGCGCCCGCCGGTGGCTTCGATCACGCGACGCTTGAAGCCGGCGCCGGGGCCGAGCACGCGACCGGTGCTGCGCACCGCCGGAATCGGCTGCACGTGCTCGACCATGTCGAGGATGATCTGGCGCAGCCCGGGCAGGTGGTGCACATGCTGGTGGCCATCAATGAACGCTGGCGGCTTGCCGAACGCGCGGGTGAACGCCGCGAGCTGCGCGTGAACCTCGTTGCGCAGCTGCGCGAGCGGCAGCAGCCGCAGGTGCGCCTGCGCAATCAGACGCGGCAGCGAAGGCAGCCTCGGCCAGCGGCGCGCGAGGCGCGCGCTCAGCGGGCGGCCTTCGGTCAGGTTCAGGTGCAGACCGATGTCGACCGTGTCGGGCAGGTTCTTCAGCAGCACGACGGACGCTTCCCAGTGCGGGCTGTTGGTGATGCACGCGATCGCGGTCAGCCGCTGCGCGTGCGCGAGGCGGGCGATGCCGGCCGAGATGCCCGGCGCCAGGCCGAAGTCATCCGCACACAGCGCAAGAACCCGCATCATGCGTGCGGTTCGCTCGGCATCCGGATCGCGCCGCGCCCGACCTCGCTGCCGATCAAATAGACCGGCCGCTGCTTCACTTCGTCGAAGATGCGCCCGACGTACTCGCCGACGATGCCGATCGACAGCAGCTGGACGCCGCTGAAGAACATCATCCCGCAGACCAGCGTGGCCCAGCCCGGCACCTCGGCGCCGTAGATGAAATACTCGACGACGATCCACAGCCCGAACGCGAGCGCGAACAGCGCGACGATCACGCCGATCCCGCTCCACAGCCGCAACGGCGCGTTCGTGAACGCGGTGACGCCGGTGAACGCGAGCTTCGACAGGCTGCGCAGCGAGAAGCTGCTGTCGCCCGCATGCCGCTCCGCCGGCACGTACGGAATGATCACGTTGTTGAAGCCGACCCAGGCGTACAGGCCCTTCATGAAGCGGTTGCGCTCGGGCAGGGCCTTGAGCGCATCGACGACACGCCGGTCCATCAGCCGGAAGTCGCCCGCGTCGACCGGAATCGGCACCGGCGAGTTGTGGTTCACGAGCCGGTAGAAGATCGCGGTGCCGATGCGCTTCAGCCAGCCCTCGTCGGCGCGCGACGCGCGCGCGGCGCAGACCATGTCTGCGCCCTGCTGCCACGCGGCCACCATCTCGGGCACGAGCGAGGCCGGGTGCTGCAGGTCGGCGTCCATCAGCAGCACGACGTCGCCGGCGGCGCGGTCGATGCCGGCCGTGAGCGCGGCCTCCTTGCCGAAGTTGCGCGACAGGCGCACGTAGCGCACGCCGGGGTTGATGACCCACGGCGCCATCGTGGCGGGCGTGGCGTCGCGGCTGCCGTCGTCGATGACGATGACTTCCCAGCGATCCGTCAGCTCGGCGAGTTGCACGGTCAGCCCCGTCAGCAGCAAGCCGAGGTTCGCGGCCTCGTTGTAGGCCGGCACCACGCAGCTGATCGCGGGGCGAGAGGAGCGCGGAATGGGCGTTGTCATGCTGGCGCCACTTTACGCTGGCGCCGCGCCCAAACGTTGTCGTGAAGCAGCATGCCGACAAGCATCGCGAGCGTGAACATCAAGGCCGCGCCCGAGCCCGAGGCCAGCGCCACCAGCGCCGGGCCGGGGCAGAAGCCGGCGATGCCCCAGCCGATGCCGAACAGGACGCCGCCGGCGACCAGCGGCGCGTCGATCGCGGTCGACACGGGCAGCGCCATCGGCGCACCCGACCACGCGGTCGTGCGCCGGCGTGCGAGCGCGAACGCGACCAGGCCAACCGCGATCGCACCGCCCATCACGAGCGCGAGGCTCGGGTCCCACGCGCCCGCGACATCCAGGAAGCCCTTGACCTTGGCCGGGTCGGTCATGCCGCTGGCGAGCAGGCCGAGGCCGAAGACCAGCCCGCTGACGAACGCTATCAGCGCGCCCATCTCAGGTGCCTCCGATCAGGTGGCGCAGCACGAACACCGTGAGCGCGCCGGCACCCATGAACGCGGCCACGTTGACGAGCGAGCGCAGCGACAGCCGGCTCAAGCCACACACGCCGTGCCCGCTGGTGCAGCCGTTGCCTAGCCGCACGCCGAAGCCGACCAGCAGGCCCGCGACGATCAGGCCGGCGGCACCGACATCGACCCGTATCAACGGCAGCGGCGCAACCAGCCGCCAGCACCACGGCGCGAGCGCGAGGCCGGCGATGAACAGCCACGGCAGCAGCGCGTTGGCCGGCCGGGTGCGAAGCGACTGCAGCGCGGTGCCGACGATGCCGGCGATGCCGGCGATGCGTCCGACGCCGAGCACGTACAGTGCCGCCGCCAGGCCGATTGCGATGCCGCCGGCGAGGCTGGCGAGCGGCGTGAAGTGGTTCCAGTCGACAAACATGCGGGCTCCTTCGGGGTTCCTGCGCTGCTTTTGCGCTGTTTTTGCGTGATAGTCGGCCGCATTGTTCTTCAAAGACCGAGGCCGTTGCGACCATGCCCGCAATTCTGCGATCCCTGCGATCCCTGCTGCTGTGCGCGATGGTCGTCATCGCGCCGGCCCATGCGCAGGATGCGCCCGAGATGCACGCCGTTCAAGTCTCACCGCACGCGTGGTACGTACAGGGCGAGTCGGCGTCGGGCACGCGCGCGAACCGCAACTTCATCTCGAACGCCGGCTTTGTCGTGACGAAGGCCGGCGTCGTCGTCATCGACGCGCTCGGCTCGCCGGCGATGGCGCGGGAGCTGCTGGCGACGATCCGCACGATCACGCCGCAGCCGGTCAAGCTGGTGATCCTGACGCACCACCACGCCGATCACATCTACGGCGCGCAGGTGTTCAGGCAGGCCGGCGCGACGATCGTCGCGCACGCGCTCGGCCGCGACTACCTCGGCTCGGAGACCGCGCGGCTGCGCTTGAAAGCCAGCATCGACGACGGCCTGACCGAACCCGGCACACAGGTCGTCGGCGCCGACACCTGGCTCGCCGGCAGTGCCTCGTTCGACCTCGGCGGCACGCGCTTCGAGGCGATGGTCGTCGGCCCGGCGCACACGGTCGAAGACCTCGCGGTCTGGTTCCCGGACGAGGGCGTGCTGTTCTCCGGCGACCTCGTGTTCCGCGGTCGCGTGCCTTGGGTCGGCGATGCCGACAGCCAGCGCTGGATCGACTCGCTCGACCGCCTGCTCGCGCTGCCCGCGAAAGTCATCGTGCCCGGCCACGGCCCGCATTCGAGCGCGCCGCGCGCCGACCTGCAGCTCACGCGCGAGTACCTCGCGTACCTGCGCCAGGCGATGGGCCAGGCGGCGCGCGAACTCACGCCGTTTGAAGAAGCCTATGCTGCGACCGACTGGTCGCGCTTCGAGGCGCTGCCACTGTTCAGGCAGGCGAACCGCATGAACGCGTACAACACCTACCTGCTGATCGAGCAGGAGAAGTAGCGCGGCCTACCCACTTCACGGAGAAAACCGATGACCGAGCCGCAGATCCGCTTCGACGACGCCGCCGCCTACGAAGAATTCATGGGCACCTGGAGCCAGCTCGCGGGCGACACCTTCCTGCACTGGCTGGCGCCGCCGCCGGGGTTGCGCTGGGTCGACGTGGGCTGTGGCAACGGCGCCTTCACCG
>JANXVK010000389.1 GCA_025351675.1 Rhizobacter sp. | reverse complement strand
GTCGACACCTTCGGCGTCGACATCCGCAACGCCCAGGCGGTCGAGGAAATGGTCGAGAGCCTGTGGGCGAGCGGCGGACTGACCGGCCTCGTCAACAACGCCGCCGGCAACTTCATCGCGCCGACCGAGAGCCTCTCGCCGCGCGCGTTCGACGCGATCGCGGGCATCGTCTTCCACGGCAGCTTCTACGTCACGCAGGCGATCGGCAAGCGCTGGGTCGCCGAGGCGAAATCGGGCGCGTGGCAGCGCGGCCAGCCGATGCGCAGCGTGATGAGCATCATCGTCACCTGGGTCGAGAACGGCAGCCCGTACGTCGTACCCTCGGCGATGAGCAAGGCCGGCATCGAGGTGATGACCAAGTCGCTCGCGACCGAGTGGGCGCGCTACGGCATCCGGCTGAACGCGGTCGCGCCGGGCGAGATCCCGACCGAGGGCATGAGCAAGCGCCTGAACCCCGGCGAGCAGCCGGGCGAGCGCAGCATCCGCAACAACCCGATGGCACGGCCGGGGCAGATGAGCGAGCTGCAGAACCTCGCGAGCTTTCTGATGGCACCGGGGCAATGCGACTGGCTCACCGGCCAGAGCATCGCGATGGACGGCGGCAATGCGCTGGCGACCGGCGGCAACTTCTACGAACTGCGGGAATGGAGCGACGCCGACTGGCAGGCCGCGCGCGAGCGCATCGAGGCGCAGAACGCGAAGGACAAGACGCAACGGTGAGTGCTGCGACGACATGACGGACGAAGGCATCGAACATGAATGTCATGCATCCCTCCATCATCACCGGCTGGCACGCCCACGTGTACTTCGACGCGGCCAGCCGCGACGCCGCTTGGGCGCTGCGCGAGGTGATCGACGTCGAACTCGCCGGACAGATCGAGATGGGTCGCTTTCACGAGAGACCCGTGGGCCCGCATCCGATGTGGAGCTACCAGTTGGCCTCCCCGGCTGCGAACTTCTCGCACGTCGTCGGCTGGCTCGCACTGAACCACGGCGCGCTGGATGTTTTCGTGCATCCGAACACCGACGACGAGTTGCGTGACCACCGGGACAGCGCGATCTGGTTGGGCCAGTCGCATGCGCTGAACTTGGCGGGCTTGCTGGGCTGACGGAAAGTCGGCCGATTGGCTCCGGCGCGTCGGTTGACGCTGACCGGCCATAAGCGGCCGCTCACGACTGGCTGCTTTCGGCGCGTCAGAAGAGCGAAGATAGCCAGCGATTCGCGATTCCTGCGACGAGAATTTGATCCCCCAAGGACCAACTCCTGTCGCGTCTGCTGGGTGATGGCTCAGCGCATCACGCGGTCGACCCAGCGGATCACTCCCTGCGGCCTCTGGAACTTGTCGATCGAGAGACGGGATGTGCGGGGCTTTCATTCCAGAGCCAAGTACTCAATTTTCTTATTTGCATTTAAATTAAATTAAATTAATATCTGGGCATCGACGCAAGAAGCGACATGGCGACCCGCAAGTACACCCCCTCGAAACGGCTCACACAGCTGTCGGAGCGCCAGCAGCGCGTCGCCGCGGCGACCGCCGAGTTGCACGCCGAGAAGGGGCCGGTTGCGACGAGCTATGCCGACATCGCCCAGCGCGCGGGCGTTTCGCTACCCACCGTGCACAGCTACTTCCCGACCCAGGCCGCGCTGATGGGCGCGTGCACGGGCCATGTCGCCGCTGGTGCGCCGCCGCTGCCGGTGGAGGCGATTCTGGCGGCGCCAAACCTGCGGGCAGCCGCCGCAACACTGGCGGTGTCGATGGATAGGCTGCACACGTATTTTGAGCCGTGGGCGTCTTGGCGCGCAGAGCTTGCCATCCCATTTATCGCGGAGTTCCGGACCACCAACCGCGAGCGGTTGACGATGCTGCTCGTGCAGCTGCTCTCGCGTCACCGCAAGGGGCCCCAAGCGGCGTACGCCGCCGCGTGGGAATCGCTTCTGTCGTTCGATCTCTGGCAGCGGCTCGTGCGGCAGCACGCGCTGCCGCGTGTGCGTGCGCGCGCGCTCCTCGTCGACTTGTTGCTTTCTGCGCTCGGACCCGAGTCAGCGACACCCAGCCGATCCGGCCCGAGGAGATGACTATGAATATGCCAACGGCCTCGATCACCGAGATCGCACCCGATATCCACCGCATCAGCGTGGCCATGCCACCGGAGTTCATTCCGGGCGGCTTCTCGTTCAACCAGTACCTCCTGATCGATGAGCAGCCCCTGTTGTTCCACACCGGCTCGCGCAAACTGTTTCCGCTAGTGCGCGCGCAGATCGAAAAGGTGCTGCCCATCGAACAGCTGCGATACATTGCCTTCTCGCACGTCGAGGCCGACGAGTGCGGTGCGTTGCGCGACTTCCTGGCCGCCGCGCCGAAGGCCCGGCCCGTGTGCAGCGACATCGCGGCGATGGTGTCAATCCGCGACCTGGTCGACGTCGAGCCGATCGGCCTGGCCGACGGGCAGCCGCTCGACACCGGGCGCCACAAGCTGGTGTGGCAGTCCGCGCCGCATCTGCCGCACGGCTGGGAGTGCGGCTACCTGTTCGACGAGTCGTCCCGGACGTTGTTCTGCGGCGATCTGTTCACCCAGCCCGGCACCGGCGAACGGGCGCTCGTGCACGACGACCTCGTGGAATCTAGCGAGGCCTTCCGCAGGCAAATGGACTACTTCTCGCACAGCTTGCACGCGCCGGCGTTAATCGACAAGCTGGCACGGCTGCGCCCCGAGATGCTGGCCTGCATGCACGGCAGCGCTTGGTCGGGCGACGGTGCCGCGCACCTGCGCAAGCTCGGACAATCACTTGCTGCGCCGACGTGAACCGAAGAGTCCGCTGCGAGCGAAGACACGCTAGCCGGCGTTCACAAGGAGAAGGCATGGCACCGCGCGCCCGCGGTCCGTACGGCCGCTGTGAACGCTTCCTGCATGATCAGCGGTGCCAAGGTTTGAAACAGCCCGCGGAGTCGTGCATGAGTCGCGCTAGTCAGATCATGCTCACCAACCACGAGGCAACAATATGACCACGATCGTACTCATCCATGGCGGCTGGCACGGAGGGTGGTGTTGGAAGAAAGTGGCGCCCCTCCTGCGCGCTGCTGGGCACGAGGTGTACACGCCAACCTTGACCGGTCTTGGCGACCGCGCTCATCTTCTCGGCCCGGCGGTCACCTTGGATACCCATGTCCAAGACATAGTTGGCATGCTGGAATGCGAAGACTTGCGTGGCGCAGTGTTGGTCAGTCACAGCTATGGTGGGATGGTCATGACCTCGGTCGCCGAGCGTGCGGCAGACCGATTGGCCCATCTCATATACCTTGACGCCTTCGTCCCGCAGGATGGCCAAGCGTTGGCGGATCTCGCCGACCCGACGTTCTATTCCAATTTGGAGGCTCGAGCCCGCGCTGAGGGTGAGGGCTGGCGCGTGCCCCCGCCTCCACTGGAACGATGGGGCATCACCGTTGAGGCCGACGTCAGCTGGATGCGTCCCAGGATAGGGTCGCATCCTCTGAAAACATTCAAGCAGGCGGTGCGGCTCACGGACGAAGCGGCCGCAGTGCTACCGCGCACTTTTATCTACTGTACGAACAAGCCGGTAGGGGACTCGCTCGCGCCACTCGCGAAGCGACTTCGGGGGGAGGCGAGCTGGCGCTACCGCGAACTGGCAAGCGGGCACGATGCAATGGTCACAGCACCGAAAGAGCTCGCTGCATTGCTCCTTGAACTGACGTAGGGAGCGGCGGCATTGGCGGGGCAAGCTAG
>JANXVK010000375.1 GCA_025351675.1 Rhizobacter sp. | reverse complement strand
ACAAGGTCGCGCTGAAGGACATGTCGGAGCTGCAGATGCAGCATGGCCGGCAGCGCGCGGAATCGGCGATCGCCGATGCGGCCACCGCGAAGTGGGTCATCCTCGCCGGCGCGGGCATCGCGATCGCGCTGGCCAGCCTGATCGGTTGGCTGATCAGCGTCGGCATCACGCGACCGCTGCGCGCCGCCACCCGCGTCGCCGATGCGATCGCCGACGGCAAGCTCGACAACGAGATCGGTGTCGGCGCGACCGGGGAGGCCGGTCAGTTGCTCGCTGCGCTGGACAAGATGCAGACCCAGCTGCGCACGCGCCAGGAAGGCGACCGGATCGAACAGCAGCGCCGCGCGCTCGAGGTCGACGGCAAGCTCACCGCGATCAGCAAGTCGCAGGCCATCATCGAGTTCAAGCTCGACGGCACGGTCCTCGACGCCAACGAGAATTTCCTCTCCACGCTGGGCTACTCGCTCGACGAGATCAAGGGCAAGCACCACAGCATGTTCGCCGAGCCCACCTACGCCGGCAGCGCCGAGTACCGCGCGTTCTGGGACAAGCTCAACCGCGGCGTGCACGACGCCGGCCAGTACAAGCGCATCGGCAAGGGCGGCCGCGAAGTCTGGATGCAGGCGTCGTACAACCCGATCTTCGATGTCGACGGCAAGCCGGCCAAGGTCGTCAAGTTCGCCACCGAGATCACCGAGGCCAAGCTGCGCGCGGCCGACTTCGAAGGCCAGCTCGATGCCGTCGGCAAGGCCCAGGCCGTGATCGAGTTCAAGCTCGACGGCACGATCCTGACCGCGAACGCCAACTTCCTGAACACGCTGGGCTACGCGCTCGACGAGGTCAAGGGCAAGCACCACAGCATGTTCGCCGAGCCCGCACTTGCCGGCAGCGCCGAGTACCGCGCGTTCTGGGAGAAGTTGGGCCGCGGCGAGTACGACGCGGGTCAGTACAAGCGCATCGGCAAGGGTGGCCGCGAGGTCTGGATCCGGGCCTCGTACAACCCGATCCTGGACATGAACGGCAAGCCGTTCAAGGTCGTCAAGTACGCCAGCGACGTGACCGCGCATGTCAGGTCGGCGCAGGCGCTCGCACTCGTCGTGCAGCAGACCCAGGACGTGCTCGGCGCGGCCATCGACGGCGACTTCACGCGCCGCATCCCGATGGACGGCAAGGACGGCCAGCTCAAGCTGCTCGGCGACAGTGTCAACGCGCTGATGGCGACGAATTCGGCCGCGCTCGACGAGATTGTCGGCGTGCTCGGCGCGCTGGCCCAGGGCGACCTGACCCAGCACATCACGAGCGACTACAACGGCGCTTTCGCGACGATGCGAGACGACGCCAACGCGACGGTCGATCAGTTGACGCAGATCATGTCGCAGGTCCGCCAAGCCGCGGAAGAGATCAGCACCGCCGCGGTGCAGATCGCCACCGGCAACACCGACCTGTCGCAGCGCACCGAGGAGCAGGCCTCGAGCCTGCAGCAGACCGCCTCGAGCATGGAAGAGCTGACCGCGACGGTAAAGCAGAACGCCGACAACGCCAAGCAGGCGAACCAGCTCGCGGGTTCGGCCTCCGAGGTCGCGGTCAAGGGCGGCAGCGTCGTCTCGCAGGTGGTCACGACGATGTCGTCGATCACCGAGAGCTCGAAGAAGATCGTCGACATCATCAGCGTCATCGACGGCATCGCGTTCCAGACCAACATCCTGGCGCTGAACGCCGCGGTCGAGGCGGCGCGCGCCGGCGAGCAGGGTCGCGGCTTCGCGGTCGTGGCCTCCGAGGTACGCAACCTCGCGCAACGCAGCGCGGCGGCCGCCAAGGAGATCAAGATCCTGATCGGCGACTCGGTCGAGAAGGTCCAGCTCGGCTCGAAGCTGGTCGAGTCGGCCGGCAAGACAATGGACGACATCGTCAGCTCGGTCAAGCGCGTGACCGACATCATGGGCGAGATCACCGCAGCATCGCAGGAGCAGTCGGCCGGCATCGAGCAGGTCAACCAGGCGATCACGCAGATGGACCAGGTCACGCAGCAGAACGCCGCGCTGGTCGAGGAAGCCGCGGCCGCGGCCGAGTCGATGAAGGACCAGACCCTCCACCTGAGCCAAGTGGTCAGCGTGTTCAAGCTGAACGAGAGCGGCAACCGCCACGGCGGTCATGTCGAGCGCCGCGGCCCGAACCGCGCGGTCAACGTCTCGCGTCTGCCGGCGCACCCGGCCACGCCGGGCGAGCGCAAGAGCGCCACGGTACCAAAGGCCGCGATGGCGAGAGTCGCCTCCGGCACCGGCGGCACCGCCGACTGGGAACAGTTCTGACGCTGCGTCGCAACGCGCGCCCAGCCCCGCCGCGTGCGGGGCTTTTTCTTGTCGGCGCGGCCAGGGCGTCTACACGTCGGCGGCCTGGCGCAGTGTCTGCACCACCGGCCGGCGCAGCACCTCGCGCAGGCCCCACCAGCCTGCCGCCAGCGCGAGCAGCGCGCCGGCCGCGCCGCCGGCCAGCGGCACCCACAGCGACGCGTTCCAGCTGAACTCGAACACGTAGCGCGCCAGCGCCCAGCCGCCCGCCATCGCGGCGAGCGAGGCGAGCACGCCGGCGAGCGCGCCGACGCCGAGCAGTTCGGCGCGCTGCACCTGCGCCAGCAGCTTGCCGCTCGCGCCGAGCGCGCGCATCACCGCGAACTCGCGCGAGCGCGCCTCGCGCGTGGCCGTGATGGCCGCGAACAGCACGACGAGCCCGGCCGCGAGCGTGAAGCCGAACAGGAACTCGACCGCTCGCACGACCTGGTCGAGCACCTTCTGGATCTGCGCGATCGAGGCCGAGACGTCGATGTTGGTGATGTTCGGGAAGTCGCGCGAGAGTGCGTTGTCGAACGCCGCGCCGCCGTTCTCACCCTCGGGCGCGCGGTACGCGGCGATGTAGCTGAGCGGCACGTCGGCCATCGTCGCGGTCGGGAACATCACGAAGAAGTTGACCCGCATCGAACTCCAGTCGACCTTGCGCAGGCTGGTGATTCTTCCCTGTGCCAGCGTGCCACCGACGTCGAAGCGCAGCTCGTCGCCGAGCTTCAAGCCGAGCGTCTGCGCCAAGCCTTCTTCGACGCTGACGGCGTTGGCCTCGTTGCGCGTCCACTTGCCACCGGCGAGCTGGTTCTGCGGTGGCAGGTCGGCGTCGTGGCTCAGGTTGAACTCGCGGTCGAGCAGGCGCTGCGCGCGGTCGTCGGTGTAGTCGTCGGGCTTGACGGCCTTGCCGTTGATCGCGACGAGCCGACCGCGGATCATCGGGAACCAGTCGTAGCGGTTCACGCCCGCGCCCTGCAAGCGCTGGCGAAACGCCTCGCTCTGGTCCGGCTGGACGTTGATGACGAAGCGGTTCGGCGCGTCTTTCGGCGTGGCTTGGCGCCAGCTGTCGATCAGGTCGGTGCGCAGCAGCACCAGCAGCACCAGCGCGAGCAGGCCGACGCTCAGCGCCGAAACCTGCAGCACCGCGAAGGCCGGCCGCGCGGCGATCTGGCGTGTGGCGAGCACGAGCC
>JANXVK010000337.1 GCA_025351675.1 Rhizobacter sp. | reverse complement strand
GTCTGATCTCCGGCGTGGCGACCGCGGCGCGCGCGATCAGACCCGGCATCGAGGTCATCGGCGTGCAGACCGAACGCTTCCCGGCGGCCTGGAACGCGAAGCACGGCGAGCAGCGCGAGAGTGCGCAGGCGACGATCGCCGACGGCATCGCGGTCAAATCACCGGGCGCGCTGACCCTGCCGCTGATCCAGCAGCGCGTCGACGACATCGTGCTGGTCAGCGAGGACGACATCGAGCAGGCGATTCTGATGCTGCTCGAGATCGAGAAGACCGTGGTCGAAGGCGCGGGTGGCGTCGGTCTCGCGGCGCTGCTGAAGCACGGCGAGCGATTCAAGGGCCGCAAGGTCGGGCTGATCCTGTGCGGCGGCAACATCAAGCCGCTGGTGCTGGCCGAGATCATCGAGCGCGGCATGGTCAAGTCAGGGCGCCTGGCGCGCCTGCGCTTCGACGTGCGTGACGTGCCGGGCGCGCTCGCGAATGTCGCGACGCTGCTCGGCCACCTCGGCGCCAACATCGACGAGGTGCAGCACCAGCGCGCGTTCAGCTCGCTCTCGGTCGAGCGGGCGCAGATCGAGGTGGTGGTGCAGACGCGCGGGGTCGCGCACATCGACGAGATCCTGGTGGCGATGCGCGCCGAGGGCTACCACGCCGAGCGGGTCGGGTAAAAGCGCTGGCTACAATTCGCCGAGTTACGGCGTGGTTTCACGCTGCCCGTCAACCGGATTCAGGAGCCTGCCATGCCACTCGTTTCGATGCGCCAATTGCTCGACCACGCCGCCGCCAACGGCTACGGCATCCCAGCCTTCAACGTCAACAACCTCGAGCAGGTGCAGGCGGTGATGACCGCGGCCGAGGAGGTCGGCGCGCCGGTGATCCTGCAGGCCAGCGCCGGTGCGCGCAGGTACGCCGGCGAGCCCTTCATCAAGCACCTGATTCAGGCGGCGGTCGAAAGCTGGCCGCACATCCCGCTGGTGATGCACCAGGACCATGGCCAGAGCCCCGACGTGTGCCGCGGCGCGATCGACCTCGGTTTCAGCTCGGTGATGATGGACGGCTCGCTGCAGGCCGACGGCAAGACGATCGCGAGTTTCGACTACAACGTCGACGTGACGCGCAAGGTCGTCGACATGGCGCACAAGCTCGGCGTCACCGTCGAGGGCGAACTCGGTTGTCTGGGCTCGCTCGAAACCATGAAGGGCGACAAGGAAGACGGCCACGGCACCGAGGCCACGATGACGATGGACCAGCTGCTGACCGACCCCGAAGAAGCCGCCGACTTCGTCAAGCGCACCCAGCTCGATGCGCTCGCGATCGCGATCGGCACCAGCCACGGCGCCTACAAGTTCACCCGCAAGCCGACTGGCGACATTCTCGCGATCGGACGCATCAAGGAAATCCACAAACGCATCCCGAACACGCACCTCGTGATGCACGGATCGAGCAGCGTGCCGCAGGATCTGCTGGCGGTGATCCGCGAATACGGTGGCAACATGAAAGAGACCTACGGCGTGCCGGTCGAAGAGATCCAGGAGGCGATCAAGCACGGCGTGCGCAAGATCAACATCGACACCGACGTGCGGCTCGCGATGACCGCGGCGATCCGCCAGTACATGGCGCAGAACCCCGACAAGTTCGATCCGCGCGACTACCTGAAACCGGCGCGCGAAGCGGCGAAGAAAATCTGCCGCCAGCGCTACGTCGAGTTCGGCTGCGAGGGTCAGGCAAGCAAAATCAAGGCGCAGACGCTGGTGCAGGTGGCGCAGCGCTACGCGAACGGCGAGCTCGCGCAGCAGGTGGTCTGACTGCCCCGACGCTCATGCAGAACCCGGCTCCGGCCGGGTTTTGTTTTTGGGGCCGCTCCCTACAATCGAAACATCGGTTCATTCCATCAATTCTCGAACGCTTCGGGGCCTGCCCGCCTCGATGAAAGGACGCCATGACCACCGCGCTGCTGACCACCTCGATCACGTCCCTTCCCCTGCTGGCGCGCGGAAAAGTGCGCGACAACTACGCGGTCGGCGACGACAGGATGCTGATGGTCGCGACCGATCGCCTGAGCGCGTTCGACGTGATCATGAACGAGGGGATTCCCGGCAAGGGCGAGTTGCTGACGCAGATGGCGATGTTCTGGTTCGCACACCTCGGCCACATCGTGCCGAACCACCTGACCGGCGACGACCCGGAGAGCGTCGTCACGCCGCAGGAGCGCGCGCAGGTGCGCGGGCGCTCGATGCTCGTCAAGCGCCTGCGGCCGTTGCCGGTCGAGGCGGTGGTGCGCGGGTATTTGGCGGGCAGCGGCTGGAAGGCGTATCAGCAGAGCCAGGCGGTCTGCGGGGTGGCCTTGCCGGCGGGGATGAAGAACGCGAGCAAGCTGCCGGAGCCGATCTTCACGCCGGCCACCAAAGCCGAAGCCGGTGACCACGACGAGAATATCGACTTCGCGCGCATGAGCGAGATCGTCGGTTCGGAGTTGGCGGCGAAGGTGCGCGACGTGTCGATCCGGCTGTACACGACGGCGGCGAAACTCGCGCTGTCAAAGGGGCTGATCATCGCCGACACCAAGTTCGAGTTCGGACTCGATGCCGACGGCACACTGACGTTGATGGATGAGGTGCTGACGCCGGACTCATCGCGCTACTGGCCGTTGAGCGGCTACGTCGAAGGCATCAACCCGCCGAGTTACGACAAGCAGTTCGTGCGCGATTGGTTGGAGAGCGCCACGGTCGGCGGCCGTCCTTGGGACAAACGCGCACCGGCACCACGTTTGCCGACGACAGTTGTGGAACATACTGCCGCCAGGTACCAAGAGGCGATGAAATGTCTGATCGGATGAAGCCGTCGAGGATGGAACTACGGTTGACCGCTCAGATAGGCGCTGCAAAGTCCACTACAGAGGCCGACTGCAAACGTGCCGAACTGGCGGCGTACCTCGCGCGTTTGGGCCGATTTGACGAGGCGAGAGCGGCATTGGATTCACTCCGGGAGCATGCGCGCCACCTGCCCCGAGTCGAGCTAAGCGCATGGATCCACTTGGCAGAGGGTCTCTTTTCCTACTTCAGCAACGTTGGCGCTAGCAAGGCGGATGGGGTTCAGCGGGCATACGCGCTTTGCTCGGCGGCCGGACTTGACGAACTGCGCGCCACCTGCGCGGCATGGTTGGCCCAATGGGACTACGTTCGGGTAGACATGACCAACTTGGCGCGACATGTTCGCGAAGCGCTGCAACTCGCATCGCAATCCAATCACTCTGCGCTCTCACGGGCAAGTCTGGTTGCCGCGCAAGCACTGCATCTCTCCGCACGACCCGATTTGGCTCTAGTTTGGTATCGCCGGGCGAGAGATCATGCCGTTGCGGACCACGATGACGTAACTGTCAGCGCGCTCATGCACAACATGGGATGGATACGAATGCTGCTCATGCGGCAAGCGATCCTAAGTGGACAGGGGGATTCTTCAGCGGGACGACACGCATTGATGAGTGCGGAGTCTACTGCGCACTTCGATCAGATGCTTGGGGATTCAAGCTGGCAGGAGCTCAAGCCGATTCTCCGTGCTCAGATACTGTCATTGCAGGGAGACGCTTCGCAAGCGTTGGTTCTCTATAAAGCCCACCTCGGTGATTTAAAGTCGACTTCGCGCTTGCAGGCGAACCTCCTCGCCGACAAGGCGTGGTGTCAAACGCAGTGTGAGCAGATGCAGGCGGCTCAAGTTTGTGCAGCACAAGCGATACTGCGTCTTGAGCACACAACAGACGCGGACGACCGAGCCGCGGCTCATGGACGGCTAGCCCAAGTTTTCTCCAGACTTGGTGAGGTCGATAGGGCAAACGATCATAGAAACCTCGCAAACGAGGACTGGGCAACCCACGAGGCGGCTCAAGCGAGCGCCCTCAGACTTCTCTCGTCGCTCGATGAGGAGAGCTGGCCGCATTGATCCGAACTGACTTCTAGGAGCTGTCGGACTTGAACCCGCGCAAGCGCTGAACCGAGAGTACGTGGGCACGGCCGACTTTCGCGGCGCAACAACGGCCCAATCGGCTCGCTGCGTGATCGCCGATCGATTGTGCGCATGCCTTGAGAGGCTCGTCGCTGGGGAGCTTCGAGCGGTATTCCCCTCGCATCATGCGGCCCTCAGCACGTGCAATCGCTTGACGTTCCATGCCAGTGTGATCTTGCCCCTGCATATCCGGACACGGCCTATACGCAATGTAGCGCCGGTTGTTCGGGTTGAGCGCGGCGTAACTGCTCGACCCGTTGCCGCCTGAACTCGCGCGGCGATTTCATCTTCAAGCTCGAGTGCGGATGGACCTCGTTGAAGTGCTCGAACGCCGCAGGCAGTTGCGCCAGCACTGTCATCGCGTCAGTGAGGTCCATCCGACTGACGTAGTCGCGCTTGAACGTGTTGAC
>JANXVK010000330.1 GCA_025351675.1 Rhizobacter sp. | reverse complement strand
GGATGCTCGGTCGCCGCCATGCCCACAGCGCGATCTGCCCGAGCAGCCGCATGCCGCGCGCGGTCTGGTTCAGCGTGGTCGCGTTCTTCACGCGGCAGACCGAGCGCACCATGTGATGATCTTGCAGGTTCTCGCCGACGCCGGGCAGCGCATGCAGCACCGGGATGCCGACGGCGGCGAGCACCTCGGGCGCGCCGATGCCCGACAGCATCAGCAGCTTCGGCGTGTTGGCCGCGCCGGCCGACAGGATCACCTCGCGGCGCGCACGCACTTCGCGCGTCGGCCCGCCTGCGCCCTGCACGTACGCGACGCCGACCGCGCGCTTGCCCTCGAGCAGCAGCTTCGTCGCCTGCGCGTTCGTGCGCACCGCCAGGTTCGGCCGCTGCATCGCCGGCCGCAGAAAGGCCTTCGCGGTGCTCCAGCGCCGGCCGTTGTGACTCCAGCGCTGGTAGTAGCCCGCGCCTTCCTGACGCGCGCCGTTGTAGTCGGGGTTCTGCGGGACGCCGATCGCGTGCGCGCTCGCGATGAACGCATCGCACAGCGGGTGGCGCCAGTCGCAATCGGCGATCGGCAACGGCCCGTCGATGCCGCGATAGCGCGAATCGACGTGCGCGCCGATGCGGCGCTCGCTGCGTTTGAAGTAGGGCAGCACGTCGGCATAGGCCCAGCCCGGGTTGCCGCGTGCCGCCCAGCCGTCGTAGTCGTGCGACTGGCCGCGGGTGCAGTTGAAGCCGTTAATCGCGCTCGAGCCGCCGAGCGTCTTGCCCTGCGTCGTCGGGATGCGCCGTCCGGCCGTGCCTTCGCCCGGCTCGGTCTTGTACTGCCAGGTGTATTTCGGGTCGTAGGCGAGCTTGATGAAGCCGGCCGGAACGTGGATGAAGACGTTGTCGTCCGGCGGGCCCGCTTCGAGCAGGCAGACGGTCGATCTGCCATCGGCCGAGAGCCGGTTCGCCAGCACGCAGCCGGCGGCGCCGGCACCGACGATCACGAAGTCGAACGTGTCCGGATCCGCGCGTTTCGCTTCAGCCATGGAACTGCAGGATCGTCTTCGTGCTGCTCATCTCTTCGAGCGCCATCAGCCCCTTCTCGCGGCCGTGGCCGCTGCGCTTGACGCCGCCGAACGGCAGCTCCACGCCGCCGCCTGCGCCGTAGCAGTTGATGAACACCTGTCCCGCGCGGATCGCCTTCGCGACGCGCATCTGGCGTGCGCCGTTCTCGGTCCAGACCGCGGCGAGCAAGCCGTATTCGGTGCTGTTCGCCAGCCGAATCGCGTCGGCCTCGTCGTCGAACGCGAACACTGCGAGCACCGGGCCGAAGACCTCTTCCTGCGCCAGCGGATGATCGGCCGGCACCGGCCCGAACAGCGTCGGTGTGACGTAGTAGCCGCCCTTCGGAAGGTTGCCATCGAGCGGTGCCTCGGCGATCACCGGGATGCCGTCGCGCTTGGCTCGGTCGAGGTAGCCTTGAACGCGCAGCATCTGGTTCTTGTTGATCAACGGGCCGCAGTCGCGGTCCATCTCGGGCGTGCCGACGGTCATCGCCGCGAACGCTTTCGCGACGCGGCCGACGAAGCTGTCGTAGATCGAGCGCTGCACCAGCAGCCGGCTGCCGGCCGTGCAGGTCTGCCCGGCGTTCTGCGCGATCGCCTTGATGATGATCGGCAGCGCGCGGTCGAGGTCGGCATCTTCAAAGATCACTTGGGGCGACTTGCCGCCGAGTTCCAGCGCGACTTTCACGACGTTCTTCGCGGCCGCGGTCTGCACCAGCGCGCCGACCTCGTTCGAGCCGGTGAAGGTGACGAAGGCGATGCCCGGATGCGCGGTCAGCGCCGCGCCGGCTTCTTCGCCGAGGCCGGTGACGATGTTCAGCGCGCCGGCGTGCAGCCCGCATTCGAGTGCGAGTTCGCCGATGCGCAGCGGCGTCATGCAGGCGTCTTCAGACGGCTTGAGCACGACCGCGTTGCCCATCGCGAGGGCCGGCGCGATCGAGCGGCCGAGCATCTGCGCCGGGTAGTTCCACGGGATGATGTGCGCGGTCACGCCGAGCGGCTCGCGCAGCAGCAGCGCGTTGTAGCCGGTGGTGAACGGGATCACCTCGCCGTGCATCTTGTCAGCCGCGCTGCCGTAGAACTCGAGGTAGCGCGCCAGCACCTGGATGTCGTTGCGCGCGGTCGCCATCGGCTTGCCGGCGTCGCGCGCTTCGAGTTGCGAGAGTTCCTCGGCGTTGTCGAGCACCTTCTGCGCGAGACGCATCAGGATGCGGCCGCGTTCGAGCGCCGAGGTCTTGCCCCAGGCGCCGTCGAGTGCGGCCTGCGCGGCCTTGACGGCGCGGTCGATGTCGGCGGCTTGGCCGCGTGCGATCTGGTCGAAGACTTCGCCGGTGGCCGGTGCGATGACGGGCAGGCTCTCGCCGGATTGCGGCGCGACCCACGCGCCGCCGATCAACAGTTGCTTCATGGTGTGCTTTCTTTGGACTTGAATCAGAGCGGGCGGGCCGCGAGCGCGACGCGACCACGGATCATGTCGGCCGCCTTCTCGGCGATCATCATGGTCGCGGCGCAGGTGTTGGCCGAGACGATCGTCGGCATCACCGAAGCATCGACGACGCGCAGGCCCGCGAGCCCGTGCACGCGCAATTCGGCGTCGACGACGGCCATCGGATCAGTCGCCGGCCCCATCTTCGCGGTGCCGTTGACGTGGTACGACGAGACGCCGTAGCGGCGCGCGAAGTCGAGCATCTCGTCGTCGCTCTGCACCTGCGGGCCGGGCAGTGATTCCTTGGTCGCGATCGGCGCGAGTTCGGGTGTGTTGAGCAGCTGCCGTGCGATCCGCATGCCGCCGAGCAGCGTCGCGCGATCGCGCTCGTCGCTCAGGTAGTTGGGCTGCACGAGCGGGTCGGCGAACACGTCGGCCGAA
Organism: Rhizobacter sp.; assembly: GCA_025351675.1. Lineage (GTDB taxonomy): Bacteria > Pseudomonadota > Gammaproteobacteria > Burkholderiales > Burkholderiaceae_C > LMDS01. The sequence continues at coordinate 4,755 of JANXVK010000330.1, read as the reverse complement.
CGCGCCTGCACCGTGCCGCGGCTCTCGGGCCGGTGCGGCCACACGCCGCAGGTCATGCCGGGGTAGGTGTCGAGCATGCCGACATAGCCTTCGCGGTAGCTCGCCGGCGTGAACACGCCTTGCAGGTCAGGCCGGTCGAGGCCGGCGCGCTTGAGCGCAGAGTTCCAGAACCAGTGCACCAGCGACGGGCTCAGCGCGAGGATGCTCGGCTTGCCCAGCACCCAGCGCGCGACCTGGCCGACGAGGCGCGGCATGCGCGACAGCTCGTTGATGGTTGTCGTGTTCTTCACGCCCATCACGATGCGCACGGAGAAGTGGTCGCTGAGGTTCGCGCCGACGCCCGGCAGGTCACGCACCACCGCCACACCGAGCGACTGCAGCAACGCGGCCGGGCCGATGCCCGAGAGTTGCAGCAGCTTCGGCGTGTTCAGCGCGCCGGCACAGACGATCACCTCGCGACGCGCCGTGACCGTGCGTTCTGTCGCGAGCGAGGTGCCTTTCACGTAGCGCACGCCGACCGCGCGCAGCCCATCAAACACGATGCGCGTCGCGCGTGCGTTCGTCCGCACGGTCAGGTTCGCGCGCCTGCGTGCCGGCCACAGGTAGGCGCGAGCGGTGCTGATGCGCCAGCGGCCGTCGATCGTGCGCTGAAAGTAGCCGACGCCGGCTTGCGACTCGCCGTTGTAGTCGGCGTTGCGCGGCATGCCCAGGCCTTGCGCGCCTTGCAGAAAGCGCTCGCAGATCGGATGAATCCATTCGATGTCGCTGACCGTCTGCGGGCCGTCGCGGCCGCGCAGGCGCGCGTCGCCCGCGTTGTGCACGTCTTTGTGCGATTCGTTGCGCTTGAAGTAGCGCAGCACCTCGGCGTAGCCCCAGCCGCGGTTGCCGAGCGCGGCCCAGCCGTCGAAGTCTTCGCGCTGGCCGCGGTTGTAGACCAGGCCGTTGATCGAGGTCGAACCACCGAGCGTCTTGCCCTGCGGCAGCGGGATGCGGCGGTTCAGTGTGAGCGGGTTCGGCTCCGAGCTGAACTGCCATGCATAGGTCGGGTTGAACACCGCCTTGATGTAGCCGGCCGGCATGTGCAGCCACGGGTGCCAGTCGCGCGGGCCGGCTTCGAGCAGGCAGACGCTGGCTTGGCCGTCTTCGCTGAGCCGCGCCGCGAGGATCGCGCCGGCCGCACCGGCGCCGACGATCACGTAGTCGAACGCGTCGGCCGCGTTCGTGGTGTCGTCGGCCATCAGTGTTCGCCCAGGTAGGCGGCACGCACGCGCGGGTCGCGCCGCAGGTCGGCGCCGGTTCCTTCGATCGTGATGCGGCCGGTCTCGAGCACGTAGCCGCGTTCGGCGACCGCGAGCGCCTGGTTCGCCATCTGCTCGACCAGCAGGATCGTCACGCCGTGACTCTTCAGGCTGCGGATCACGCCGAATATTTCTTTCACGATCAGCGGTGCGAGCCCGAGCGAGGGCTCGTCGAGCAGGAGCAGTTTGGGTTTGGCCATCAGCGCGCGCGCGATCGCCAGCATTTGCTGCTCGCCGCCCGACAGGGTGCCGGCCATCTGCGCCTGGCGCTCGTGCAGGCGCGGGAAGATCGCGAACTGGGCGTCGATGTCGGCCGCGAGCTGCGCCGGTGTGATCTTGCGGTGATAGGCGCCGAGCATCAGGTTGTCGCGCACCGTCTGGTCGGGAAAGACTTGCCGGCCTTCGGGAGACTGCGCGATGCCGAGCGCGACCCGTTCGTGGCCCGCCAGCTTCGTGATGTCGCGGCCTTCGAACAGCACGCTGCCGGCCGCTGCCGGCTCCAGCCCCGAGATCGTCTTCATCAGCGTGCTCTTGCCGGCGCCGTTGCCGCCGATGATCGTGACGACCTCACCGGCGCGCACCTCGAGCGAGATGCCCTTCAGCGCGTCGATCGCGCCATAGCGCACTTCGAGCGCTTCGACTTTCAGCATCGGTTCAGACATGGCCGGCTCCGGTCGCAGGTGCGAGGTCGGCGTCGACCTCGGGCTCTTCATCGCCCAGATACGCCGCGATCACCCGCGGGTTGCGCTGGATGTCGCCGGGGTTGCCCTCGGCGATCTTGTCGCCGTAGTCGAGCACGATCACGTGGTCGGAGATCGCCATCACGAGGTCCATGTGGTGTTCGATCAGCAGCACGGTGATGCCTTTCTCGCGTACCTTCGCGATCACGCCGATCAGGTCGCGTGTTTCCTGTGGGTTCAGGCCGGCGGCGGGTTCGTCGAGCAGCAGCAGGCGCGGGTGCGTCGCGAGCGCGCGCGCGAGTTCGAGCCGGCGCTGCAGGCCGTAGGGCAGGCTGCCGGCGCGCTCGAAGGCCTTGTCGCGCAAGCCGAGAAAATCGAGGATCTGCAGCGCTTCGGCGGTCGCCGCCTGCTCGCTGCGGCGCGCCGCGGGCAGGCCGAGCAGGTAGCTCCAGACGCCGGTCTTGAGCAGCCGGTGCAGGCCGACCTTGACGTTGTCGAGCACCGTCATGTCGGCGAACAGCTTCAGGTTCTGGAAAGTGCGGCCCAGGCCCAGCCGCGAGATCCGGTTCGGCGCCTTGCCGACGATGTCTTCGCCGTTGAACTGAATCGTGCCGCGGTCCGGCGGCACGATCCCCGACAGGATGTTCAGCAGCGTCGTCTTGCCTGCGCCGTTCGGGCCGATCAGCGAGTGGATGTGGCCGGTCTTCAGCTCGATGCCGACGTCGCGCGTCGTCACGACGCCGCCGTAGGCCTTGTACAGCGCCTTCGCCGACAGCAGCGGCTGGTCGGCCTTCGCGATCTCGGCGCCGCGCAGCTGCCATTCGTCGCTCGGCGCCGGCAGCGCAGACTGCCTGAACCAGCGCGGCATCACGCGCCGCACGAACGACTTGATCGCACCGGCCAGGCCGTTGGGCATCACGTACAACGCGAACAGCAGCAGCGCGCCGTAGGTGAAGTGCTGCAGACCGGGCCAGCGCGCGAGAAACGCGTCCAGCAGGGTCAGCACGATCGCGCCGAGCAGCGGGCCGTAGATCGAACTGCCGCCGAACAGCACGATCAGCAGGAAGAAGATCGAGAGGTTGAAGGTGATGAAGTCGGAGCTGATGTACTGGTTTTGCTGCGCGATCAGCGCGCCGGCGAGGCCGCAGGTGACCGCGCTGATCACGAAGGCCAGCACCTTGAAGCGGTAGACGCTGACGCCGACGCTCTCGGCCGCGACCTCGGCGGTTTGCACCGCCATGAAGGCGCGCCCGTACTTGCCGAGCAGCAGCGAGCGGATCATCAGGTGCGCCGCGATCGCGAGCGCGCCGGCGAACCAGAGCCATTCGGCGGCGCCGAACGCGCGACTCCCGAACGACGGCGGCACGACGCCGTAGATGCCTTGCTGGCCGGCGAACACGTCCTGCCACTCCGAGACGACCTTCTCAACGACGATGCCGAAGCCGATCGTCACCATCGCCAGCGCCGGACCCTTGACGCGCAGCGCCGGCAACGCGATCACGACGCCGAAGATGCCGGCCATCACGCCGGCGGCGACGAAGGCCAGCCACGGGTTCCAGCCCCAGCGCGCGGTCAGCAGCGCGACCGTGTAGGCGCCGACCGCGAACAGCCCGGCGTGACCGAGCGACTTCTGCCCGGCGTGGCCGACCAGCACGTTCAGGCCGGTCGCCGCGAGGTAGTTGACCGCGATCAGGAACAGCACTTTCAGATAGAACGCGTTGCTCGTCAGAAACGGCACCGCGGCGAGAAACAGGACGACCGCGACCAGCCCGATCAGGTGCGCGCGTCGCGTCATTGCACTGCCCATCACACCTTCTCCGAGATGCGTTGGCCGAGCAACCCTTCGGGCTTCAGAACGAGCACGATGATGATCAGCAAAAAGATGCTGATCTCGCGCAGCTCGGCATGCCACAGGCCCACCAGCGCCTCGATCAGCCCGAGCAAGAATCCGCCCAGCATGCAGCCGCGCGCGTTGCTCAGGCCACCGACGATCGCGGCCGAGAACGCCTTCAGCGCCAAGGTCACGCCCATAAAGACCGAGACGGTCGTGATCGGCGCGATCAGCAGGCCGGCCAGCCCGGCGAGGCTCGAGCTGACGACGAACGCCAGCACGATCACGGCCGCGACGTTGATGCCCATCAGCGTGGCCGTGTTCTGGTTGTGGGCGACCGCGCGCACCGCCTTGCCGATCTTGGTCTTGCGCATCACGGTGTCGAGGCACAGCATCACGACGATGCTCGAGACCAGCACCAGCACCTCTTGTGGCAGCACGCCGGCGCCGCCGATGCGGATCACGGTGTCGCCGAGCGGCGAGGGCAGCACCATCGGCGACGGCCCCCAGATCGCCAGCGCGGTGTTCTGGATGATGATGCCGAAGCCGATCGTGCTCATCACCCATGCCAGGCCGGGCAGGCCGATGAACGGCCGCACCGCGGTGTAGTACAGCAGGATGCCGAGCAGGCCCAGCACGACGATGCTGATCACGAGGCTGCCGCCGTAGCGCCACAGTGTCACGTCCTGCGGCAGCAGCGCGCCGGTCAGGCCCTTGCCCGACAGCAGCAGCACGCCCGAGACGGCGACAAACGCACCCGCGACGAGAAACTCGCCCTGGCCGAAATTCAGCGTCTTGGTCGTGTTGTGGGTGATGTTGAAGCCGAGCGCGACGAGCGCGTAAATGCTGCCCAAGGCCAGCCCGCTGAATACCGCCTGGAGGATCGCGACCATGCTTGCCTTTGCTCTTGCCAATCAGGGCTCGCGCCGGCACGCCCGCCGTGGGG
>JANXVK010000239.1 GCA_025351675.1 Rhizobacter sp. | reverse complement strand
CGACAGCACCCGCTCGACCGTGTCGTCGACCATCTCGTCGATGCTTTTCGGCCGGTGATAGAACGCCGGCAGCGGCGGGAAGATCACGCCGCCCATCTCGGTCACCAAGGTCATGTTGCGCAGGTGCGCGAGGTTGAAAGGCGTCTCGCGCACCATCAGCACGAGGCGGCGGCGTTCTTTCAGGACCACGTCGGCGGCGCGGGTCAGCAGGTTGTCGGAGAGGCCGTGCGCGACCGCCGCGAGCGTGCGCATGGAGCAGGGTGCGACGACCATCGCGTCGGTCGCAAACGAGCCGCTCGCGATCGCGGCGCCGATGTCGGCAGGGTGATACGCATGATCGGCGAGTGCTTCGAGTGCACTGCGATCGAGGCCCAGTTCGTGGTGCACGTTGAGCACACCGGCCGGGCTGACGACCAGATGCGTTTCGCTGCCGGCGGCCTTCAGCCGCTGCAGCAGCCGCGCGGCATACACCGCGCCCGTGGCGCCGGTGATGCCGACGATGACTCTCACGCGGGTCGAAGAACTCAAGCCGTCGTCAGCAGCGGCTCCAACTCACCGGCTTGGTACATCTCCATCATGATGTCCGAGCCGCCGACGAACTCGCCGTTGACGTAGAGCTGCGGGATCGTCGGCCACTGCGCGTAGTCCTTGATGCCTTGGCGGATCTCTTCGTCGTCGAACACGTTGACGGTGGTGATGTCGGTCGCGCCGCAGGCCTTCAGCACCTGCACCGCGCGGCCCGAGAAGCCGCATTGCGGGAATTGCGCCGTGCCCTTCATGAACAGCACCACGCGGTTGCCTTTGACGATGTCGTCGATGCGTTTCTGGACGTCACTCATGATGCTCTGGCTCTTCAAAGAATGGGGAACAGGAGACTTTATACGGCAAACCGGTCGGCGACGGCGCGGGCTCGCCTCAAGCCCCCGGGCACCGACCGGGCTCAGAACGCGTACGACACCCCGAGTTGCAGCAACGGCGTCATCCGCATGTCGCGGATCACGTCGTCCAGGCTCTGGCCGCTGCCGACGCGCAGTGCGCTACCGGGGTTCTTTGCGACCAGCCCGAGGTCGGCGCTGAACCCCCAACTGCTGCGCGGCGACAGGCCGGTGTAGCCGATGCCGAGGTAGGGCAGGGTCGCGTTCTCGCTCCCGGGATCGCTGGCGTGCGGCTGCGGCGCGCGGCCCGACGTGCGGCTGCCGATGCTGAACGGGCTGCCATTGCCCAAACCGGATTGGCCGGTGCTCGGTGCCGAGCGTGGGCCGAAGATCAGGCCGCTGGTGGCGCGCAGGCCGCCAACCTGGTTCGGGGCGGCGAGCGAGCGGCCGAAGTAATAGTCGCCCATCAGGCTGGCGCTGCTGAGCTTGACCGTCGGGCCCTCGACGCCGAACCGCCACGGGTCGGTGCTGGTGACCAGCGACAGCCGGCCCTGCCATCGGGCCCACGGGATCTGATTCGGGCTGGCTTTCAGCCCATCGCCATCGGCCGCCGTTGCCGGCGACAAGGGCAGGGTGCCGAGCAGCGCCCCGGCGAGCATCCACGCGGTATTGGGCATCGCAGGTTCCTTTCGACGACAGGTTCCAGCAGCGTGGTCGCCGCCGCTGGGGAGTCGCGCGGCGCCACGAATTGATTCATCCTACGCCGTTGGCGGCTGTCTGTGTCGCGATTGCAGCGTGTGCGGCGCTTTGACCCCGCAAGTGGGTGTGACCGGCGATCACGGATCGATCCGGCCGCCCGTGCAGCGCGGCTGACCACCGAGGTCAAGCCGGGTCTCGATGGCCGCGAATCCCTGCGCGCGCAGCAGCGCTTGAACCGCCACCGCTTGGTTGTAGCCGTGTTCGAGCAGGATGCGGCCAGCGGGCGTCAGGTGGTCGCGAGCCCCTTTGATGATCTCGCGCAGCGCGCCGAGGCCGTCGCCGCCTGGCGTCAGCGCGAGCGCGGGCTCGTGGTGAAGCGCGGCGAGGTGCGGGTCGGCGCCGGCGATGTAGGGCGGGTTGCTGAGGACGAGGTCGAAGCGCCGGCCCTCGAGCCCGCGCCACCACGCGCCGTGCTGCATCGCGACGTCGAGCCCGAGGCGCGCAGCGTTCGCGCGCGCCACCGCGAGGGCGGCCGCGCTGATGTCGGTCGCGAGCACCGACGCGGCCGGGCGCGCGTGCTTCACCGCCAGCGCGACCGCGCCGCTGCCGGTGCCGAGATCGACGACGCGTTGCGCCGCGCCCGGCGCCAACAACTCGATCGCCCAGTCGACCAGCAGCTCGGTGTCGGGGCGCGGCACCAGCACGTTCGCGTCGACCCGCAGAACGAGTCCGTGGAACGCTTTCTCGCCGACGAGGTAGGCCACCGGTTCGCCCGCGACGCGTCGCCTGAGCAGCGCGTGGAAGGTGCTGTGCTGCGCGGCATCGAGCGCCGCATCGTCGTGCGCGATGAGCCACGCACGCGATTGCGCGAGCACGTGCCCGAGCAGCAACTGTGCGTCGAGCCGGTCGAGGCGCGCCGCCTTCGCCTCACCGAGCGCGCCGGCGACCGTGAGGTCGCCGCTCACGCCTCGCCGCTTTCCAGTGCTGCCAGCTGTTGGGCGGCCTGCGCCCCCTGCAATGCCGACGTCACGTCGTCCAGATCGCCGTCGAGGATCAGCTGCAGCTTGTACAGGGTCAGATTGATGCGGTGATCGGTGAGGCGCCCCTGCGGGAAGTTGTAGGTGCGGATGCGGTCGCTGCGGTCGCCGCTGCCGATCAGGCCCTTGCGCGTCGCCGCCTCTTTCGCATCGCGCTCGTTGCGGTCCTTGTCGCGCAGACGGGCCGTCAGCACGGCGAGCGCTTTGGCCTTGTTGCGGTGCTGCGAACGGTCGTCCTGGCACTCGGCGACGATGCCGGTTGGCAGGTGCGTGATCCGGATCGCGCTGTCCGTCTTGTTGACGTGCTGGCCGCCGGCACCGCTGGCGCGGAAGATGTCGATGCGCAGCTCGGCCGGGTTCAGCGTGACCTCCTCGGCCTCATCCGGCTCGGGCAACACGGCCACGGTGCAGGCGCTGCTGTGGACGCGGCCCTGCGTCTCGGTCACCGGCAC
>JANXVK010000016.1 GCA_025351675.1 Rhizobacter sp. | reverse complement strand
ACATGTCCTTCAGCGCGACCTTGTAGTCGGCGACGATCGGCATCAGGCGGGCTTCGTAGGTCTGCTGCGCCTTGTCGCGCTGGCCGGCCTTGACCAGCGCGACGACCTCGCCGCGCCCGGCGATGAAGGCGCTGCGCTTCTCCTTCAGCGCGACCAGTTTGGCCTTGCCTTCGTCGCTCTGCACCAGCGCGTCGAGGGTGGCGATGGCTTGCTGGTTGCGCTCCTTGTTGGCGGCGAGCGCGGCGCCGGCTTTGTCGGCGGCCTGCGGATCTTTGGACAGCAGCATGTCGCTGACCAGCGTCATGTTCTCGCGCGCGCCGTCGCCGACGGTGCCGAGCGAGGTGACGATTGCGAAGGACTTGTCGATCTTGCCGACCGACTCCTGGGTCGACTGGTTGCGGTGTGCGGCGAGTGCCGCCACCACCACGAACAGCGCCACGACGGCGCCGAATCCGAGCATCAGGCGCTGGCCGACCTTGAGGTTCTTCAGGTTCATGTCAATTCTCCAAACGTGTCAGGCGGCTTTGGCCAGGTTGTTCACAAGCCCCATGTCGCCGTCGGACATCAGCTTCTCGATGTCGATCAGGATCAGCATGCGCTCGTCAATGGTGCCGAGTCCGATCACGTAGCGCGTGTCCGCAATTGCGGAGAAGTCCGGCGCGGGCTTGATCTGGTCGGCGCTGAGCGTGGTCACGTCGGACACGCCGTCGACGACGATCCCCATCACGCGCCCCGCCATGTTCAGGATGATGACGACCGTGAATTCGTTGTACTCGACCGTCGCCAGGTCGAACTTGATGCGCATGTCGACGATCGGCACGATGATTCCGCGCAGATTCACGACGCCCTTGATGAAATCGGGCACGCCCGCCATGCGCGTGGGCTTTTCGTAACCGCGGATCTCCTGGACCTTCAGGATCTCGATGCCGTATTCCTCGGCACCGAGCTTGAACGACAGGAACTCCCGGGTCTGGGGGGTGGTTTGCGCGCTGGCGCGGGCTGCGGCGACAGGCTGGAGCTGGCTGGGACTGTCCATCGGATCCTCTGCGGTTTGGCGCGTGTTTCTGTGGGGCGTACCGGCATATCGGGCGTTCCGGCGTCGGCTTGAGCGGGCGTTCGTGGACAGCGCCGGGTCGAACGCCCAAATCAGCGTCGTGCCCGCCGTCGCGCACACGCCGTCAATGACGCGAGCGCCGCACCAGCGTGTCGACGTCCAGGATCAACGCGACGCGGCCGTCGCCCATGATGGTTGCGCCCGAGATGTGCTCGACCTTGCGGAAGTTGGATTCAAGGTTCTTCACCACCACCTGCTGCTGGCCGAGAAGCTCGTCCACGAGCAGCGCCATGCGCGTGCCGTCCGACTCCACCACGACCATGATCGTGCTGGCGGCGGCTTCGGCGGCGCGCGGCACGTTGAACACCCGTTCGAGTTCGACCACCGGCAGGTACTCGTCGCGCACCCGGACGACTTGGCCGCTGCCGCCGATCGTGCGCAGTTTCTCGGCGCTGAGCTGGAACGACTCGACCACCGACGACAGCGGCAGGATGTAGCACTCGTCGCCGACACCCACCGACATGCTGTCCATGATCGCCAGCGTCAGCGGCAGTCGCACCTTGACGCTCATGCCGAAGCCCTCGGACGAGTCGATCTCGACCGTGCCGCCGAGCGCGGTGATGTTCTTCTTGACCACGTCCATGCCGACGCCGCGGCCGGAGACGTCGGTGACGACATCGGCGGTCGAGAAGCCGGGCGCAAAGATCAGGCCCCAGACCTCGGCATCGCTCATCGTGTCGGGCGCGTCGATGCCGCGTTCGCGCGCCTTGGCCAGCAGCTTCGGGCGCGACAGGCCCTTGCCGTCGTCGCGCACCTCGATCACGATCGAGCCGCCCTGGTGCGAGGCCGCCAGCGTGATCGTGCCGGCCTCGGGCTTGCCGCGCGCCACGCGGTCGGCGGGCGATTCGATGCCGTGGTCGCAGGCGTTGCGCACCAGATGGGTCAGCGGATCGGTGATCTTCTCGACCAGGCCCTTGTCGAGTTCGGTCGACTCGCCCAGCGTCACGAACTCGACCTTCTTGTCGAGTTTGGCCGCGAGGTCGCGCAGCATGCGCGGAAAACGGCTGAAGACGATCGACATCGGGATCATGCGGATCGACATCACCGATTCCTGCAGCGCCCGCGTGTTGCGATCCAGGTCGGCCAGACCGGTGGCCATTTGCTGGTACAGGGCCGGATCGACGCCGGCGCTGGTCTGCGCCAGCATCGCTTGGGTGATGACGAGCTCGCCGACCAGGTTGATCAACTGATCGACCTTCTCGACCGAGACGCGCAGCGTCGCCGCTTCGGCGCCCGCCGCCGCCTTGGCCGCGGCCCTGGCGCCGGCCGGCGCCGGCACAGCGGCGGTGCCGGTGGAGGCTTCATCCGTCATCGGCGCACCGGGTGCAGTGTCGAAGAAACCGTAGCCGAGGTCCGCCGTGTCCGAGGCCTCTGCCGCCGGCGTGCCGGGTGCGCCCGGGTAGAAGCCGTAGCCGGGCGTGACCGGCAACAGGGCGATCTCGTCGCGCGCGAAGTGGAACGTGAACAGGTCCAGCAGGTCGGCGTCGCTGCTGGTGGTGACGACGCGAAAGCGCCGCACCCCGTCGCTCGCGTGGCCGCCGTCGAGCGGCTCGATCGCGCCCAGGTCGGTGATCTCGCGGAACAGCTCGAGCAGGTTGTCGGCCTGGGCCGGATCGTCCAGCGGGCCGACCCGCACCTCGAGCTGGCGCGCCATGCCGGGCTCCGGCGCGGCGGCCGCATCGGCGCCCGCGAGCGCAGCGGGCCGGTCGGCTGGGGTGGCGGTTCCGGCGGCCGGGCGCGCGGTGCCGGCGCGCGGAGCTTCGCCGGCGGACATCGCCCTGATGTCGCGCAGCAGTGCGCTCGTATCGACGAGGTCGCCGCCGCTGCCCTGGTGGCGCGCCAGCTGCGCGCGCAGCGCGTCTCCGGCCTGCAGCAGCACGTCGACCATCGGGGTCGTCGGCGCCAGCTCGTGGCGGCGCAGCTTGTCGAGCAGCGTTTCCATCTGATGCGTCAGCTCGGCCACGTCGGCGAAGCCGAAGGTCGCGGCACCGCCCTTGACCGAGTGCGCGCAGCGGAAGATCGAGTTCAGCTCCTCGTCGTCGGCCGCCTCGATGTCGATCTCGAGCAGCTGCGCTTCCATGCGGTCGAGGTTCTCGCCCGCTTCTTCGAAGAAGACCTGGTAGAACTGGTGAAGGTCGATGCCCGCTCCGGCGTTCGCGTCTTCTTGCGTCATCTCGCTCATGCTCGCTCCTGGCGTGACGCGGTGTTCAGCGGATCACTTTTTTGATGACTTCGATCAGCTTGGCCGGATCGAAGGGTTTGACGAGCCAGCCGGTCGCGCCGGCGCTGCGGCCGGCCTGCTTCATCTGGTCGCTCGACTCGGTCGTCAGGATCAGGATGGGCGTGGCCTTGAACTTGGGGCTGTCGCGCAGCTTCTTGGTCAGGCTGATGCCGTCCATGCGGGGCATGTTCTGGTCGGTCAGCACCAGGTCGAAGTCACGGGCGCCGGCCTTCTCGAAGGCGTCCTGTCCGTCCACCGCCTCGACGACGTTGTAGCCGGCACTCTTGAGCGTGAA
>JANXVK010000232.1 GCA_025351675.1 Rhizobacter sp. | reverse complement strand
GCTGCTTGTTGCGCGCCGCGTCTTCGCGGATGCGCGCGAGGCGGGTCTGCAACTCGCCGTTGGTGACGAGTTCCTGGTTGATGACCACGATGATGTAGTCGGCCATGTTCGGCGCGCCCGCGGCGCGCGTCTGCGCCGGCGCGAGCGGCGCGATCAGGCCCAGCGCCAGCGAGCACGCGATGCTGCCGATGATTCGACGAGAGATTCGGCGAGAGATGCGGCGAGAGAACGAAAAATCAGTCATAGGCACTCGAAGCTGGCGCCACCGCACGTCCTTCGCGCAGCAGCTTGTATCCGGGGATATTGTCCTTCAAGACCTGGAGCGGGTTGCTTCCGAGTCGGGACAGGCCGACGAGTTCCAGCTGGAACAGCAGTCGGGTCGTGGCCTCGCTGAGGCCGGTGGACTGGCGCGTGGCGACGATGCGGCCGATCCAGCAGCCGGCGTCGTACTCGACGCCGGCGATCGCATCGACCAGCCGGCTCTCCAGCGTGCTGTAGTTGATGCGGCCCACACCATACCAGCTGCCCTTGCAGCTGCCGCCGCCCTCGGCGGCGGCGTTGCGGCGCGGCGCGTCGGGCGTCGGGCCGAACAGCGGCCATTGCCAGCCGAGTTCGATCTGTTCCGACAGCCCGCGCGTCAGCCGCCAGGTCGCGCTGAGCGTGCGGTACGGGCCGGGCGAATAGCGCGCGCTGACGATCGAGCGCGTCACGCGGTTGCTGTCGGGGCTGTACTGCAGCGACGCATCAAGCGACCACGCCGGGATCACGGTCGTCGAGGCCAGCAGCAGCAGATCGGAGAGGCGCTGCGTCAGCGGCTGCGCGTCGGGCGTGATGAGTTGGTCGCGCAGCAGATAGCGCTGCGCGATGCCAAGCCGCAGACGCTCGGCGCCGGACTCGGCGTTGATGAAACGGGTCGTGACGCCGGCGGTCACCTGGTGCGCGTCCGAGACCCGGTCGACGCCCGAGAACGCGTTGCCGCTGAAGATCGAATCGAAGTTGAAATCCTTCGCATAGGCGTCGAAGTTCGGCAACCCGCTCTGGTCGCGGTAGGGCGTGTTCACGTACAGCAGGCGCGGCTCGAGCGTCTGGCGCACCGGCTTGCCGAAGAACGTCGTGTCGCGCTCGAACACCCAGGCGCTGTCGAGGCTGACGGTCGGAATCACGCGCGTGCCGTTCGCGGCCATGCTGGCGCTGCCGAACGGCTGGTCGATCGAGTACGACGCGGCGTTGAACGAGAGCCTCGGCGTCAGCGTCCAGCCCGGCGTGTGGTACGGCCACGCGATGCTGCCGAGCGCGTGCACACGGTTGCCGGTCGGGCGCGGCGTCAGCGAGGCGTTGGTCGGGTTCGTGAAGCGGTTGAACTCGGTCTCGAAGCCGAGTTCGAGACCCGGCCCGACACGCCCGGTGTAGCGGGCGCCGATCTGGGGTGCGCGCTCGTAGGGTGCCTCGATGCGCGTGGTCGGATCGAGCGTCTGCAGCACCTGCCACTTCTGCACGCGTGCGTAGGTATTCCAGTCACCGAACGGTCGGCTGATCTGGAAGTCGGAGGCGAGCAGGCGCGGCGTCAGGCTCGACGAGAGATCGCGCGGGAAGTCTTTCCAGTAGTCGGCGTCGGAGACGCGCAGCACGCGCATCTTCAGCAGCAGGTCGTTGCCGAAATCGCTGTCGTGCCCGGCCGTCAGCGCATAGCGCGAGTGGCCGGTGACGCGGTCGTTCGGCATCAGGTTGAGCTTCACGTCGCCACTGTACGACGGCTCGAGGTAGCGAAATTCGGTCTCGACCGACGGGCCGCGGCGTGTGCTGATCTCGGGCGTGATGGTCGCGTCGCGGTTCGGTGCGATGTTCCAGTAGTAGGGGATCGAGAACTGGAAGCCGCTCTTCGAATCCAGCCCCATGCTCGGCGGCAACCAGCCCGACTTGCGCTCGTCGCTGAGCGGGAAGCTCATCTTCGGCGCCGCGAGGATCGGCACGCCGTAAAAACGCAGCACCGCGCCCTCCGCGACGCCGGTGTTGGTGCCGAAGTCGAGGTTGACCTTGTCGGTCGTCAACAGCCAGGCCGGGCCGCCCGAGCCGTCGGCCGGGCAACTGGTGTAGGTGGCGGCGGTCGCCATCGCGCGCTGGTCGTCGATGAAGTCGATGCGCTTGGCCACACCGCCGGCCCCGGTGCGCGCGAAGTGGTACGTCGGGCTCAGGAAGAAGCCCTCGAAACGCTGCACCTTCAGCTGCAGTTCGGGGCCGGTGTAGACGTTGCCGTCGCGGCTGATGCGGACGTTGCCGAGCGCGGTGGCGAGGTCGTTTGCCTGCTCGTAGCGCAGCTTGTCGGCGCTGATCCGCATGCCGCCACGCCGGAACTCGGCATGGCCTTCGGCGACGGCGTCGAGGTCGGGGCTGCCGGTGACGGTCTGCGCGCTCAGCGTGATCGGCAGGCGCCGCGCCGCCTCGCCGCGTGGCGCCTGCTGCAGCGCCGGCGACGGGCGCAACTCGATCGGCTCGTCGGGCCCCGTGGTGCCCTGCGCCCGCACCGTTCCCGCCAGCATCGCGACGAGCGACGCGGCCAGCAGAGTCAGCGGCGGCCGGGCCGCGCGGGGTCGAGGAAGGAGCAGCACCAGACGTGATGACCGAGAGCGAGTGAGACGGAGCGCCGGCCGGTGCGGGCCTCGGTGCAGCGCCTGCGGCGGCACCGAGCCTGCCCGAGGCAGTGTGGTTTGTAGAATCGATTATCCACGAGGCCCCCAAACGTCAGCACCGATTGAGCACCCCCGCTTCTCCCTCACCCTCCCCTGCAGCGACGCTGCCCCCGATCACCTGGCCCGACGCGGACCGCCACACGGCGTTCAACGCCTGGTTCGCGGCGATCGCACCGAGCCACCACCTGCAGATCGGCAGCCTGCGCGCCGCGTCGAGCGACGCGAGCTTTCGGCGCTACTTCCGGGTCGACGCTGAGGAGGCCGGCGTGCGCCACAGCGTCATCGTGATGGACGCGCCGCCGCCGCTCGAAGACGTGCGCCCGTTCATCCGGATCGCCGCGTTGCTGCACGACGCCGGGCTGAACGCGCCGACCGTGCTCGAGCAGGACGTGCCGCACGGCTTCCTGTTGCTCACCGACCTCGGCTCCGAGCTCTATCTGAACGCGCTGAACGAGGCCGGCGTGCGCGGCGACATGAAGCGCTGCGACACGCTGATGCGCGACGCCGTCCGCGCGCTGGTCCAGTGGCAGACGCGCGCCGATGCGAGCGCGCTGCCGCCGTACGACGACGCGCTGCTGCGCCGCGAGTTGCAACTCTTCCCCGACTGGTGCGTGACGCGCGAATGCGGCGTCACATGGTCAGCCGACGAGCAACAGGTTTGGGCCGACGCGTGTGACGCACTCGTTACCAGCGCGCTCGCGCAGCCGACCGTCGCGGTGCACCGCGACTACATGCCGCGCAACCTGATGGTCACGGCCGAGCACAACCCCGGCATCCTCGACTTTCAG
>JANXVK010000013.1 GCA_025351675.1 Rhizobacter sp. | reverse complement strand
CAGCTTGCAGGCCTGGTGGCAGGGCGAAGCGGCGACGATGAACACGCTCACGGCCTTGCGTGGCCGCCCGTTGATCGCCGCGGCGGGCCTGGCGCGGCCCGGTCGATTCTTCGACATGCTGCGATCGGCCGGCCTCGCCTTCACTGCCCTGCCCTTGCCCGACCATTATGATTTCGCCACGCTGCCGTGGCCGCCGCAAACGCCCGACGTCATCGTCACCGAGAAAGACGCCGTGAAGCTCGCCCCGATGCGCATGGGCGCCACGCGCGTGTGGGTGGCGGCGCTAGACTTCGCTCCCGGCGCGGTTTTCGACGCGGCGTTGGTGGCGCTGCTGCCGCCCCGCCCCGGCCCCTGAGCAACGATCCTCGATCCCCGTTTCGCACCCGCTCCACCCAGGAAATGCCCATGGAAGTCCGTCTGCTCGAACTGTTGGTGTGCCCGATCTGCAAGGGCCCGCTGGAGCACCTGCGCCCGCCGATGCAGGAGCGCCAGGAACTCGTCTGCCGGGCCGACCGGCTGGCCTTTCCGGTGCGCGACGGCATCCCGGTGATGCTGGAGGGCGAGGCGCGCAGCATCGATCCCGATGCGCCGCCGCCCTCGCCGCTCGCGGGCTTGCCGTCGGTTTCATGAGCTTCACGGTGCTGGTGCCGGCGCGGCTCGCTTCGACTCGGCTGCCCGGCAAGCCGCTGGCCGACATCGCCGGCCTGCCGATGATCGTGCGCGTGGCGCAGCGCGCGGCGCTCTCGAGTGCAGCCGCAGTCATTGTCGCGGCCGACCATGCCGACATCGTCACCGCCTGCGAGGCTCACGGCGTGCGTGCGCTGCTCACACGCGCCGACCACGCGACGGGCAGCGACCGCCTGGCCGAGGCCTGCGAAGCGCTGAATCTCGACGGCGCCGACGTGGTCGTCAACGTGCAAGGCGACGAACCGCTGATCGATCCTGGCCTGATCGACGCATGCGCCGAACTGCTCGCGCAACACCCCGAGTGCGTGATGAGCACCGCCGCGCATGCGATCGACTCGGCCGACGAACTCGACAACCCGAACGTCGTCAAGGTCGTGCTCGATGCCGCCGGCCGCGCGCTGTACTTCTCGCGCGCGCCGATCCCGTGGTGGCGCGATGGACGCGCAGCGGGTACAACGCCGATCCCTGCCGACGCGCCGCTGCGCCACATCGGGCTGTATGCGTACAAGGCGGGCTTCCTGCGCCGCTTCCCCTCCCTCGCCGCGAGCCCGCTCGAACACATCGAAGCGCTCGAGCAATTGCGCGTGCTCTGGCACGGCGAGCGTATCGCTGTTCACATCAGCGATTCGCGGCCCGGACCGGGGGTCGACACGCCCGACGATCTGGCCCGCGTGCGCGCCCTTTTCGCCTGACTTCGAGCCCCGCGCTGCGCGTGTTTTCCCCGGCCCGCGCGTCAGGGCTGCGCCGGGGTCGCATGTTATTCTCGACGCGAACCGCCCCCTTGGCCCACCCGCCGTGCGTCGCACACAAGACACGAGAACGAGGACACCCATGAGACTCATCCTGCTGGGCGCGCCCGGCGCGGGCAAAGGAACCCAAGCCACTTTCATCTGCAAGAAGTTCGGCATCCCGCAGATCTCGACCGGCGACATGCTGCGCGCGGCCGTCAAGGCCGGCAGCGAGATGGGCGTCGCGGCGAAGAAGGTGATGGATTCGGGTGCGCTCGTCAGCGACGACATCATCATCGGCCTCGTGAAGGAACGCATCGCGCAGGCCGATTGCGCCAACGGCTTTCTGTTCGATGGTTTCCCGCGCACGATCGTGCAGGCCGACGCGATGAAGGCGGCTGGCGTCAAGCTCGATCTGGTGCTCGAGATCGAGGTGCCGGACGAAGCCATCATCGAGCGCATGAGCGGCCGCCGCGTGCATGTGGCCTCCGGCCGCACCTATCACCTGAAGTTCAACCCGCCGAAGGTCGTGGGCAAGGACGACGCGACCGGCGAAGACCTGATCCAGCGCGCCGACGACGAAGAAGCAACCGTGCGCAACCGGCTCGACGTGTACAAGAAGCAGACGCGCCCGCTGGTCGACTACTACGCCGGCTGGGCCGCCAGCGGCGAAGCCGAGGCGCCGCGCTATCGCAAGATCAGCGGCACCGGCAGCGTCGACGAGATCACCGCGCGCGCGCTTGCCGCGCTCACCTGAAGAAAGCACATCACCATGGACATCGCAGGCAAGGTATTCATCGTCACCGGCGGCGCTTCGGGCCTCGGTGAAGGCACGGCGCGCATGCTGGCTGCGAACGGCGCGACCGTTGTGATCGCGGACTTGCAGGTCGACAAGGGCGAGGCGCTCGCGGTCGAACTCGGTGGTGCCTTCGTGAAGTGCGACGTGAGCCAGGAGGCCGACGGCCAAGCGGTCGTCGCGAAAGCCGTTGCACTCGGCAAACTGTTCGGTCTGGTCAACTGCGCCGGCATCGCGCCGGCTGCCAAGACCGTTGGCAAGGACGGTGCGCATGCGCTGTCGATGTTCGCCAAGGTCATCACCGTCAACCTGATCGGCAGCTTCAACATGATCCGCCTCGCCGCCGAGGCGATGAGCAGGAACACGCCGGAGCCGACTGGCGAACGCGGCGTGCTGATCTCGACCGCGAGCGTCGCCGCCTACGATGGCCAGATCGGCCAAGCTGCGTACTCGGCCTCGAAGGGCGGCGTCGTCGGCATGACCCTGCCGATCGCGCGCGACTTGGCGCGCAACGGCATCCGCAACATGACGATCGCGCCGGGCATCTTCGGCACGCCGATGCTGTTCACGATGCCGCAGGAGGTGCAGGACGCGCTCGCCGCCAACGTGCCGTTCCCGAGCCGCCTGGGCACGCCGGCCGACTACGCCAAGCTGGTGCACCAGATCGTCACCAACGAGATGTTGAACGGCGAAGTGATTCGGCTCGACGGGGCGATCCGGCTCGCGCCGAAGTAGATCGAGTCTTGCTCGACCCCATGAAAAACGCGGCCTCCCCCGCCGCGTTTTTCATGGTCAGAACGCGCATCCCGCGCGCTCGAATCAACCCGCCTTCGCGCGCCGTGCGTACAGCGACCACAGGCGCGCCAGATCAGCGGTGCCATCAGTGCCCGACACGGTCTTCAGCGTCGCCTGTGCCTTCGCGTTCTCGCCCGCGACGAGTTGAGCGATGCCCAAGTGCAGCTTCGCGTCCTCGGCGCGCTTGAGGCCACCTTTGGCGATGCCCTGCTGCATCGTTTGCAGGCCCTTGGCCTTCTGGCCCTCGTAGACCTGGTTCATGCCGATGGTCAACAGGTCGTTGCCGTCCTTCGCGGCCAGCGCGGCTTTTTCGTCGTCGGCCTGGGTCTTTTTGGCTTCATCGACGCGTTTGATGACGAGGTCACGCAGGCGCTTGTGGCGCCCGGCCTCGGGGCCTGTGCCGAGCACTCCGGCGGCGAAACCCTTGTCGATCACCTGCCTCGCCTCGGCGCCCGAGCCGGCCTGCAGCGCAAGCTGGGCGAGCTCCGAGTAGTCGGCGGCGCTGCTCATGCTGCCGGTCGCGAGCGACAGCCGGTAGGTATCGAGCGCGAGCCGGTCAGAAAAGTTCGGCTTGCGCTGCAACCGGCTCAGCAGCGTGACCCAGTACTCCTTCTTGGGGTAGTAGGTAACCAGACGCTCGAGCGCGAAGGCCTCGCCGTTCACGTCTTTCTGGCGCACCGCCGCGTTCATCAGCAGGTTGATGCGGTCTTCGGCCGGGACCGCACCGTTGCGCTCGGCGCCCTGGATTTCGGCCATCAACTCCTTCGACGCGCCGGCAAAGTCGCCCGACAGATACTGCGTCTGAATCATCAGCGTGCGATTCGCGCTGCTGGTGCCGCCTTCCTTGAAGTAACGCGCATACCACTGCTGGGCCTTCGCGTATTCCTTGGCGCGGTAGTAGCTGCCGGCGATCGATTCGATCGTGCGCAGTTTCTCGGCCCCGCTCATGCCGCCCGAGAGCGCCTCGAACGAGCGCGTGGCGGTGTCGGCATCGCCGGCGCCGGACGCGGCCGCCAGCCGCATGCGCTCGACCATCGTCGTCTCGGCGCCGCTCTTGCCGCCGACCGCATCGGCCTCGCGAACCTTGACGAGTGCCTCGCGATACTTGCCCGACTTGATCAGGGACTCGGCCGCCTGCAGCGGCTTGCCGACCTCGGGCCGCAGCGCCTGCCCGTGGGCAGTGCCGACGACCATGGCCGCGAGCGCCGCCGCGACGAGACGCTTCATCCGCGCATTCATCTCTGTGTTCATAGGCTCACTTCAGGGACGTCTATTTCACGAACTGCTCGTTGCCGACCATGCCGAGCTTGGTCACGCCCAGACGCTGCGACTCGGCCAGCACCTCGGCGACGTACTTGTACTCGACCAGCTTGTTCGGCCGCACATGCACCTCGGGCTGATCGGGCTGCGCCGCCGCCTCCTGCAGCTTGGCCTGCAGCGCGTTGCGGGTGGTCAGGGTCTCGCCGTTCCACAGAATCGTGCCGTCGAAGTCGACGTCGATCGTCACGACCACCGGCTCTTTTGTTTGCGGCGGCGGCGTGCCGGCCGGCATGTTCAGGTTCACTGCGTGCAGCTGCACCGGGATCGTGATGATCAGCATGATGATCAGCACCAGCATCACGTCGATCAACGGCGTGGTGTTGATGTCCATGATCACCTCGGGCTCGCTGGAGCCGCCACCACCCAGGTTCATTGACATGATTGTTCCTTCAGCCCGTCGAAAGGCTATTCATCACCCTTTGGGTGGGGGTTCGGTCACGAAGCTGATCTTGGCGATCGCCGCGCGCTGGCATGCGAACACGACGCGGCCGATCGACTCAAAGCGCGTGCGCTCGTCGCCGCGAATGTGCACCTCGGGCTGCGGCGTCAGCACCGCGATCTGCTTCAAGCGGTTGACGAGCGCCTCGTTGTCGGGAACGAGTTGCGCGTTCCAGAACACGTCACCCTCGCGGTTCACCGAGATCTCGATGTTTTCGGGCTTGGTCTGGCGCGCGATGTTGGTCTCTTTTGGCAGGCTCATCGGGATCGTCTGCGAGACCACCGGAATGGTGATCAGGAAGATGATGAGCAGCACCAGCATCACGTCCACCAAGGGCGTCGTGTTGATGGTGGAGACGACTTCGTCATCGTCTCCGCCACCGCCTAGGTTCATTGACATGGGGGCTCCTGTGCTCGTGCGGAAGATGCGGACCGCAGTGCGGTCAGCGTGCGGTCTGCTTCATCCGCGCACCCAT
>JANXVK010000012.1 GCA_025351675.1 Rhizobacter sp. | reverse complement strand
TCAGCGTGCTTTTCACACCGCCGATCAAAGCCTCCAGGGCGCGTGCTGCCGCCGCCTTGGAAATGTCGGCCTGCTTGGCAATGTGCTCGATCAACTCTGACTTGTTCACGGGTGTTCCCCCTCTAAAGGTATCTCACAATGAATTCGGGTGGGTGTTCGGGCTGCAAGGGTGATGACGCGGCAACTCGAAACGATTACAGCCGCGCACTCACTCAGTGTCAAGCGCGGAAGCGGATTCTATTCGCAATCATGCGCCCTCATTCGAGTGGAACCGCGCGCTTTCTCGCTTGACAACCCGAGGGTCGCCCGTATCGCGGAGTGCTGCGCAATCCGCACGCCATGCGTCGCATCACTTGGCGCGCGCCGGTGCTCGAACCACGAGCGCGACACCGGTCGCGGTGAGCAGCATCCCGAGGCCCATGCTCCAGGTGAAGGCCTCACCGAACAGCCACCACGCAAGCACTGCGGTGCACGGCGGCACGAGGTACATCAGGCTGGTGACCTGGGTGGCCGCGCCGCGCTGGATCAGCAGGTACAGCAGCGAGCTGCCGCCGAGCGTCAACGCGAGCACTGACCACGCCATTGCGCCGATCATCTGTGCGTGCCACACGACCGGCTCGGTCTCGAGCAACGCAAGCGGAAGGCTGACGGCGAGCGCCGCGAACAGCTGGATCGCGCTCGCAGTGCGCACATCGCACGGCGCGACGAAGCGCTTCTGGTACAGCGTGCCGGCCGTGATGCTGAGCAGCGCGAAGATGGCGAGCACCAGGTTCCAGTGCGTCACCTCGCCGCCGCCGAGTTTGTGCCAGACCACCAGCGTCAACCCGCCGAGGCCAAGCCCGAGGCCGAGCCATTGCTGCGGCAACACGCGCGCGCCGGCTTCGCCCTTGCGGTTGCTCCAGCTCATCCACAACGCCGTGAGCACCGGCTGCAAGCCGACGAGCAGCGCCACCGTGCCGGCACCGATGCCGGATTTCACTGCCGCCCACACCCCACCGAGGTAGCCCGCGTGGATCAGCATGCCCACCACCGCGAGGTGCAGCCACTGCGCGCGCTCGCGCGGCCACTCGACACCGGCCAGCACGATCCACACGCCGAAGCACAGCAGCGAGAACGCATAGCGCATCGACAGGAACGTGAGCGGCGGCGAGTGCGGCATGCCGAAGCGCGCGACCACGAAGCCGGTGCTCCAGATCAGCACGAAGACCCACGGCATCGCGCGGATCAGCGCGCTGCGCCGAGCCGCTGCAGCGGCCGACACTAACGGGCTTTGGCGCGAATCTCGGGCAGCGCCTTCTGAAGGTAATAGACCATCGACCAGATCGTCAGCACCGCCGACGCATAGATCAGCCACGTGCCCCAGAACTGCGTGTCGATCAGCCCGAACAGCGTGCCGTGGAACAGCAGGAACGGGATCGCGACCATCTGCACCACCGTCTTGACCTTGCCCAGCATGTGCACCGCGACACTGCGCGACGCGCCGATCTGCGCCATCCACTCGCGCAGCGCCGAGATCGCGATCTCGCGGCCAATGATCACGAGCGCGATCAGGCTTTGCACACGAGCGAGTTCGACCAGCACGAGCAACGCGGCGCAGACCAAAAACTTGTCGGCCACCGGGTCGAGGAAGGCGCCGAACGACGAGGTCATGTTCAGGCGGCGCGCGAGGTAGCCGTCGGCCCAGTCGGTCAACGCGACGACGATGAACAGCACCGTCGCGATCAGGTTGCGATCGGCTTCGGCGAGCTGCAGGTGGAACACGCCGACGATCAGCGGGATCGCGACGATGCGCGCCCAGGTCAGCAGTGTCGGCAGGTTGAAGAACATGAAGACATTGTCACCCGAGTTCGTCACGGCGCTGATGCCGCGGGTCAAGGCCCGGTCAGTCGAGCGTGCGCGGCTTGAACTTGCGATCGTTGTTGAACAGGAAGGTTTCGGTGAAGCGCCACGGTTTCGGCAGCCGCGAGACGTCGCCGAACGGCGCAGCGCGATGCACCGCCGCTTCGGCGAGTCGGGTCGTGTCTTTCGCCTCCTGCGGATGTCGCAGCACGACGATCTTGCGCACGCTGCCGTCGCCGTTGAGTTCGATCTCTAGCACCGGGATGCCGAGCAGAAGCTCGGG
>JANXVK010000128.1 GCA_025351675.1 Rhizobacter sp. | reverse complement strand
CAACAAGGCCGTCTGTAGAGTGGCAGGCTGTTCTCTGTCTCGGCACGAACTTCGATCAGCGTCAGCCAGAAGAAACCAAATTCGAATTGGCAATGAAAAAGAGAAAATTGTTGACTACCTTGGAAGTCCCTGTAGAGGGTTAGGCGTCAATTAGAGGGTTCTCCGGCGGGAGGTCTGCTAGTTGCTGAACCAATCTCGTCTTCGTTCTGCGGCAACACCGTCACTTGTATCCGGACGGTTGGCTCCATCATTCCCAATGCCCACAACTCGTCTCGTAGATCTGGGCCGACGTATTGAGGCTCTGTAGGTCCGAGTTCATCTAGATGCTGCGCAAGCATCTCAACGGTGACCTCGAACCGCTGCCGCGGCGACTGAAAGACCGACGCCCATGCCCGAACAACTTGCGGGCTGAAGCGCGTAGGCGGGCGGTTCGCCAATGCCTCAAGCGCATCGATCAAGGCTTGCGCCACTTTCAAGGTTCTGCACTTATCTGTGATGGACTGATCAGCGAAGGAGAGTTCGTGATCTGCGTTATGTGCGAATTTGTTCCGTATATCGCGAAGTTGGTCTAGATCGAAGCGAACATCATCGGCAATCCAGGTCAACGCGCGCGCAACTGAAATTCGTGAGGAGAACGAGCCCAGGACACCGCTGTGCAACAACAGTGCTTCGTTCGAATAATGAAGCCTGCGATCGAAAAGTTGCTTCAAGCGTTCGTCAATGAGCGCAGCACCCAATACCGCACAAGCCCTGTCTGACTCCGCTCGGAACGGGCCGCTGAACGCGTTGAGGTCGAATGTTTGAGTGGAGCGTGGCATTGTGTTTGTGACGCCTAACGTAATGTGGACCAACGCACATGGTCGCTAGGCCGCAGTCTAGTTCGCGCCGCGGCCATCCGCCGCTGTGTGAAATCCCTCGTCGGGATACTCTCTAAATGCCCGCTACCGGGTGATCGCGCGGGCGATATGAGCGGCCTAAATTTTGGCGGCTGATCAACGCCGATCCGCCACGTCACAACGGCCCTCTCCAAAACCTCGCGGCGCTGCCGCGCTTGCCGGATCAACGGCATCACGCGATCCGGGTACGCTACTTTTCGACCCGCATCGAAGACACGTGCGCGGACCGGGCTCGGCGCCTCATCTGTTTCACGGCACGCGCCATCCGGCCCTGCTTGGCGCTGCCGAGGTGGCGGCGTTCCTGACCCACGTTGTGGTCGAGCACCGTGTCGCCCCGTCGACCCGGAGCCAGGCCAAGTCGGCCTTGCTGTTTCTGTACCGCGGGGTGCCGGGCGTGGAGTTGGCGTGGCCCGACGAGGTCGCCGCGGCGAAGCCCCGCCGCCATCTGCCCGGGGTGCTCACGCCCGCAGAGGTGCGCGACCTGTTGCACGCGCTGTCAGGGCTGACCGGGCGGGTAGCGGGATCGTGCCGAAGGCTTCGGCCGAGCCCGGCTGCCGCACGCGCTGTCGGTCACGTGCCCTGGCGCCGGCCGTTCCTGAGGTCGGCAATGGGTGTTCCCAAGGGTCTGCCGATATGCCGGCCTGCCGGCCCGCGCGGCGGCGTCGTGCCGCGCCACCACCTCAACGAGGCCGCGGTGCAGGAGCTGCCCGGTCATGCCGACGTGTCGACGACGCCGATCTACGCCCATGCGATGAGCCGGCGCCGTTCAACGCGACCGGAACACGATCTCCTTCATCCGCGCCAGTTTCGGCGTGACCACCGGCACCGTCAGCATCGTGCTGGCCACGGCCATCAGCAGGAGCGCGGTGAAGGTCTCGCTGGTGATGAGCTGCTTGTCGAGCAGCACGTTGGCGAAGATGATCATGATCAGCGCCTTGGTCTGCAGCAACCAGCCGATCAGCGAGGCCTCGCCCGGCTGCCACTTCAGGATCTTGCCGGCGATGTGCGTGCCGATCAGCTTGCCGATGACCGACGCGACCAACAACACCGCCGCGGCGACGAACACCGCCGCGCCGCCGACACGCCAGTCGGTGCGCAGCCCGGTGCTGAGAAAGAACACCGGCATCACGACCAGCAGCACGTGGCCGCGCAGCGCGTCCATCTGTTGCTGGTCGAACCAGTCCGAGTCCATGCTCGCGCCGGCGAGGAACGCGCCGACCATGTAATGCAGGCCCGACCAGTCGGCGCCCAGCCCGCACACCGCCAGCCAGATCAGCCCGCAGTACCAGCGGTCGCGTTCGGGGATGCGCCGCATCAGCTTGCGCAACGCGTAGCCGACGACGAGGAACGCGAGCAAAAAGCCGAGCTGCCTGCCCACGCGCTCCCAGTCCATCAGGATCAGCGCGAGCACGCCCCAGATCAGGATGTCGTCGACGCTGGCGTAGCGCAGGATGCGCTGGCCGATGGGCTGGCGCAGGATCTCGATCTTCTCCATCAGCAGGATCAGGATCGGCAGCGCGGTCACCGCGCACGCCATGCCGATGCCGAGCACGAACTGCCAGGTCAGCGCTTTCGGGCCGATCCAGCCGGGGTACATCAGCATCGCCGTGGCCGCAACGCTGCCGAACGCGAGCGGCACGCCGAGCGCCAGGCCAGCGGTGATGCCGCTCTCTTTGCGATGCTCCCAGGCTTGGTGCAGATCGAGCTCGATGCCGGCGATCCACACGAACACCATCACCCCCCACCACGCCACGCCGTTCAGCGACTGGATCACGGCCGGGTTGAAGACGAACTGGTGGTAGTCCGGGAACGCCGCGCCGAGCACGCCCGGCCCGAGCAGGATGCCGGTGATGATCTGCACCACCACCAGCGGCGCGAAGTAGTCGGTGCGCGCGAGCCGCCAGATCAGGTAGGGCACGGTGAAGATGATCAGCATCGCGACGAGGAAAACCTCGGTGGTGCTCATGGACTGCATGGGTTCGTTCCCTCTTTCGCCAGTTTGTGTTGTTGTTTGCGGCCGCGGCGCGCGGCAGTTTGCCACGCCGCCGGGCGCAGCCCGCCTCGTGTATGGTCACGCCCCATGCAGGCGACACACCGGCGCAACAGCGCCACCACCTTGCGAGTGCGGCTCGGCGTTGGGCTGCTGGTTGGGGCGGTGCTCGCGGGCTGCGCGTCGGGCCCGCAGCGCTCGGGCACGTCACCCGGCGCACCGGGCAATCGGCCCGAAGCATCGTCCGAACGCGACGGCCCCGAGGCCAATCCGCCCGCCGATCTCGCGCGCGTGCCCGATGCCGAACCGAAGCTGGAGGCCATCCGCAACGGCGGCCCGAACAAGCCCTACGACGTGCTCGGCAAGAGCTACGTGCCGATCACGCAGGACGCGCCGTTCACCGAGCGCGGCCTGGCGTCGTGGTACGGCCGCAAGTTCCACGGCCGGCGCACCGCCAGCGGCGAGGTCTACAACATGTACGCGATGACGGCCGCGCACCCGACCCTGCCGATTCCCGGCTACGCGCGCATCCGCAACCCGGCCAACGGCCGCGAGGTGCTGGTGCGCATCAACGACCGCGGGCCGTTCCATTCCGGCCGCATCGTCGACCTGAGCTACACCGCGGCGCTGAAGCTCGACGTGCTGCGCGGCGTCGCGCCGGTCGAACTGCAGCGCATCACCTTCGACGAGATCCGCAGCGGTGCGTGGCGGCGCGAGGGTGATGGCCCCGCGATCCGGACGGCTCGCGCTGCGGTCGAGTCGCCAGCGGTGACGGTGACAGTGCCGGCGCAGCTCACCACCCCGGTCGCGACTCGCGCGCTCGCATCCGCGCCGGCGGCGATCGAGCCCGCCGCGAACCCGATCGCCGCCCCCGCGCAAGTCGCCGCTGCGCCCGAGGCCGTGGCCGACGCGCCGGCCGCACGCGCCTGGACCGCGCCGGCGCGCGGCTTCTGGGTCCAGCTCGGCGCGTTTCGCGCACGCGACGGCGCCGAGAGTTTTCAGCAGCGCGTGGCGACCGAGATGGACTGGCTCGCGCCGCTGCTCGCGGTCTTCGCCGACACCGCGATGTTCCGCCTGCAGGCCGGGCCCTACCCGAGCCGCGACGAGGCGCGCGGCGTCGCCGAGCGTGTGCGCGAGGGGTTGAGGCTGGTGCCGGTGATCGTCGAGCGGCGCTGACAACATCCGCGCGATGCTAGACACCCTCACCTCCCTCGAAGCCACCGCGCGCGACGCCACCGACCTGTTCGCGTTCACCTCGCGCATCAACGCGCGCTTCGAGATCGCGCAGAAGCTGCGCATGGTCGAGCTGATGTGGCAGGTCGCGTATGCCGACGACCACCTGAACGAGCACGAGCGCCATGTGATGTGGCGCATCGCCGACCTGCCGCACGTGCCGCAGGGCGCGCCTACGTGAACGCGCGGCTGCGCGCGCAGCAGGCTGCGGCCTCACGCTGAGCGGCGGCGCCCGTCGTCGGCAGCGCCGCGGCGTTGCTGCAGAAAGCGCCGCACCGCCGGGTCGGCCTCGAGGCCGATCGCGCGCAGGTAGGCGGCGTCGGCCGCGGCTGTGTCGCCGCAGCGGGCGAGCAGGCCGGCGCGCGCCGCCCAGTACGGCTGGTAGTCGGCGAGGCGCGCGTCGGGGCCTGCGGCGTCGATTGCATCGAGCGCGGCCAGCCCTTCGGCCGCGCCGCGCGTCTCGGCGATCGCCACCGCGCGGTTGATCGCGACCACCTTTGATCCGGTCAGCGCCAGCAGCGCGTCGTAAAGCCGCGCGATCGCGGGCCAGTCGGCGTGGCCGATGCGGCGCCGGATCACGTGCGCCGACTGGATCGCCGCCTCCAGTTGATAGCGCCCGATCGCTCCGAGCCGGCTGGCGCGCAGCAGCAGGGCTTCGGCATCGTCGATCAGCGCGGTATCCCACAGCGTCGGGTCTTGCGCGGCGAGCGGCACGTAGCCGCCCTGCGCATCGCGCCGCGCGCCGCGGCGCGCCTGGGCGTGCAGCATCAGCGCGAGCAGGCCGAGCGCTTCGGGTGCGTCGGGCAGCAGCGTGGCGACGAGGTGGCCGAGCCAGATGCCTTCATCGGTGAGGTTGCGGCCTCGCGCCTCGGTGCCCGCGGGGTCCGACCAGCCCTCGGTGAAGGTCGCGTAAATCGCTTCCAGTACCGAGTCGAGCCGTTCGGGCAGGTCGTCGTGCCCGGGCAGACGGAACGGGATGTCGGCCTGCTTGATCTTCGCCTTCGCGCGCACCAGGCGCTGGCCCATCGTGCTCGGCGCGACCAGAAAGGCCGAGCCGATCGCGGCGGCGTCGAAGCCGAGGATCGTCTGCAGCATCAGCGGCGCGCGCGCGTTGCGCTCGATCGCCGGGTGGGCACAGGCGAACATCAGCAGCAAGCGGTCGTCGGGGATCGCGCGGCGCGCGGCGTCGGCATCGTAGTCTTCGGTCGAGACGTCGCCGAACAGCAGCAGGTCCGGCAGCGCGTTGTCGTGCGTGCGTCGGCGCCTCGCGGCGTCGATCGCCTGGCGCCGCGCGGTGGTCAGCAGCCACGCCTCGGGGTTGGCCGGCACGCCGTGCGCCGGCCAGTCGCGCAGCGCAGCCTCGAACGCGGCCGCGAGCGCGTCTTCGGCCGCGGCCACGTCGCGGGTGCGGGCGCAGACGAACGCGAGCAGCTTGCCGTAGCTGCGGCGCGCCACGGCTTCTGCGGTGTCTGTCGCCGCACGGGCCCGTGCGCCCGGCCGCGAAGGGCCACGAGGGGGCCCGCATTCGCGGACCCCGCCGGGCCCGATCCCCTCGGGGGATCGATCGTCGTATCCAACGGTCGAGGGGCTCACATCGCCCAGATCGGTCGCACCTCGATCGTGCCGTAGACCGAACTCGGGCAGCGCGCCGCCCACATCAGCGCGGCGTCGAGGTCGGGGACGTCGATCAGGTAGTAGCCACCGAGTTGTTCGCGGGTCTCGGCGTACGGGCCGTTCAGCACCTCGGTCTTGCCGCCGCGCACGCGCACCGACGTGGCATCGGCGATCGGCCGCAGGCGGTCGCCGGCCTGCAGCATGCCGGCGGCGATCAGCGCCTCGGTGCAGGCGCCGTAGGCCTGCATGGTCTTGCCCATCTCGTCGGCCGGGATCGCGGCTTCTTCGGTCTCGCTCGCATAGATCATCAGCAGGTACTTCATCGTGCTCTCTTGGGGTCCGGCATGCGACGACTTGTCGCATCCGGGCCATGACGTTCGCGGCGCAGTACTTTCGACAGCCGGCCGCAAATTCTTGCTGTTTCCAGCGAGCGACGACATTGAGCGGGATTGACGCTGGCCGCCGATGCGCGCCAGTATCCGTGGGCCGTTTCCGGCTGGAAACCCAACTAAGCGCACCCGATCGTGATCTCGTCGACGGGCGAACTCGCCTCCGTTCTGATCGCCGCGCTGTTGCTCGCGTGCGCGGCGGCGTGGGTGGTCGCGTGGCGTTACCGCGCGGCGATGCGGCGGCTGATGAGCGCCCCGCCGCCCGGCATTGCATCGCCGCACCTGACGGCACCCGCCGCAGACGTGACACCGCCGCCGCCCGCGCCCGCGCCCGCGTCGCTCGCCGACAACCGCCGCGCCGCGCTGCGTCTGACGCTGCTGCTGGTCGGCCTGTCGTGCCTGATCGC
>JANXVK010000090.1 GCA_025351675.1 Rhizobacter sp. | reverse complement strand
CGACAGCGTGCCCTTGTTTGGCGAAATTGAGAACCGGGGGGGCAGCTTGTTCGTCACATTGACCTATCCGTCCGAGATTCACGCCAATGATCGCGCGACCTTCAACGGCGGCGAAGTCAACAACCTGCTGGATCACGTCGTGTTCGTCGCAATCAAGAACGGCATGCACTCTGGGAAAGGGTTTGCGTTCATGTCACCGTCGCTTGCCGGCATCGCGCCGTCTGCACCAGTTCACGTCGCCGCTCTATTCGGGATCACTCTGGCGGCCGCGGGTGCAACTTGTCAGGCGACCGCTCCGGGAATGACATGAGGCATGCGACAGGGAAGTCGACGCAAGCGCAGGTTCGAATAGAGCAAAGTCACGCCGCGAACCCACCGTCCCAAAGTCAACCGGATCACTTCACGCCCGGATCACGGTAGTAGATCTCTGCCTTCATCGGTCCTCTGTGGGACCATGACGCCCCATGCTCCCTGTCGGGCCCCTTGGACAATTCGCCCCACTCATCCTCGCTTTCTCAGGTCAATGACTTACTTCGCCACCTGCTTCCTCGTCGGCCTGCTCGCCACCCTGTTCATCATGCGGTCAGCCATGCGGCACGGCCACTTGTCGGCCGACCACGACCTCAGCGGACCGCAGAAGTTTCACGCCCGGGTCGTTCCGCGAGTCGGTGGCTTGGGGGTCATGGTGGCCATCGCCTCGGGCCTTGTGATCGCACAGGTCACCGAGGCACCCTCGGCCGGCGCGCTGTGGCTGCTGATCGCATGCAGCCTCCCCGCCTTTGTTGCCGGCATCACGGAAGATCTGACCAAGAACGTGTCGCCGCGCAGGCGCCTCTTGGCCACCGCGATTTCTGCCAGCCTGGCCGTCTGGCTGCTTGACGCCGTCGTCACCAGAACCGACATCCCCCTGCTGGACCCATTGATCCGTTGGGCACCGTTCGCGGTCGTGCTGACCGTCTTCATCGTAACCGGTGTGGCCAATGCCATCAACATCATCGACGGCTTCAACGGTCTCGCCTCGATGTGCGTTCTGATGATGATCCTGGCGCTTGGCTACGTGGCATTTCAGGTCAATGACAACGTGGTCTTCACCGCGTCTCTCATCACGGCGGGTGCCGTACTCGGCTTTTTCATCTGGAATTTCCCCGCCGGCCTGATCTTCCTCGGTGACGGTGGAGCCTATCTGCTGGGCTTCCTGCTGGCTGAACTCAGCATCCTGCTGCTGCACCGAAACGCATTGGTGTCGCCGATGTTCCCGTTGCTGCTCTGTGCCTACCCCATTTTCGAGACCGTCTTCACCATCTACCGCCGCAAGGTGGTGCGCGGTGTCGCCACGGGCCTGCCTGACGGCATCCACTTGCACACGCTCATTCACCGTCGACTGATCCGCTGGACACTGGCAGACAACCACGAGCGCAGACGGTTGACGCGGCGCAATTCCATGACATCGCCTTACCTCTGGCTGCTCTGCCTGTCTTCGGTGGTCCCGAGCCTGCTGTGGTGGGACAGCACTGCCGTGCTGTCTTGTTTCCTGCTGCTGTTCATCGCGTCTTACGTGTGGCTCTATGCCCGCATCGTTCGCTTCAAGACGCCGCGGTGGCTGATCTTTCGGCGCCACGAGTAGGCGGCGCTCAGCCCGGTCGATACTCCGGCACGCAGCGCTGCAACCACCGCTTCACCGCCGCGTCCGCAACACCCACTCCGTGGTCTTCCAGGCCCGTGTCCAGGTCGGAGACCAGGCGCCCGGTCTCGGTGGTGTGCAACAGCGCAATCCGCAACCGCGGGTGGGCCGTGGGCAGCGTGCTGTCGGCATCGGCCAGCAGTTCTTCGTACAGCTTTTCGCCCGGCCGCAAGCCCGAGAAGGTGATCCTGATCTCACCGAATGCGTGGCCGGACATGCGAATAAGGTCGCGCGCCAGGTCGACGATCTTCACCGGCTCGCCCATGTCGAGCACATAGACCTGCCCCGTCTCGCCCATCGCCCCGGCCTGTAGCACGAGGCGCGCAGCCTCAGGAATGGTCATGAAGTAGCGTGTTATGTCGGGATGGGTCACGGTCACAGGGCCGCCTTTGGCAATTTGCTCCTTGAACTTCGGGATCACGCTGCCGCTGGAGCCAAGCACATTGCCGAAGCGCACCGCCATGAAGCGCGTGCCATAGCCTTGGATGGCAAGTTGCGAGAGCGCCATTTCGGCGGCGCGCTTGCTTGCCCCCATCACGCTGGTCGGGTTCACCGCCTTGTCGGTCGAGATCAGCACAAAGCGTTCAACGCCGGCCTCGCCCGCCGCCTTCGCCGCGACGTAGGTACCGAGTGTGTTGTTGTGAAGCGCGGCCCAGGCGTTGTGCTCTTCCATGAGCGGCACGTGCTTGTAGGCCGCAGCGTGAAACACCAGCTGCGGCCGGCAGGTCGCGAAAGCATGGCCGATCTGCGCGGGACTCTTGACATCGCCGATCAGCCGCACCAGCGGCAGCTGCGGGTGCAGCTCGCCGAGCTGCTGCTCGATCTGATACAGGGCGAACTCGCTCAGCTCGTACAGCACCAGCCGCGCCGGGCCGTAGCGCGCAATCTGGCGGCACAGCTCAGAGCCGATCGAGCCGCCAGCACCGGTCACGAGCACGGTCTTGCCCGAAATCAGCTTGGCGATGCCGGTCTCGTCAAGCTGCACCGGCTCGCGGCCGAGCAGGTCTTCGGGCTCGATGCTGCGCACCCGCTCGATGCGCGCGTTGCCGTCCTGCAACTCGCTGGCCGACGGCACCGTCAACACCGGCCGCTCGGTGGCGGCGGCCAGATCGATCGCACGGCGGCGCTTCGCGACGGTCGCCCCAGGCATCGCGACGATCACGTGCGTCACCTCCGGCAGCACGGCCAAGGTCGCCAGGTCGTCGAGCGTGCCGAGCACCGCGACGCCGCCGATGCGGGCGCCGCGCTTGGCCGGGTCGTCGTCGAGCAGGCCGAGCACGATCCAGCCCTGCTGGTGGATGCTCGCAAGCAACAGCTTGGCGGCCTCGCCGGCCCCGAGCACGATCGCACGGCGCACCTCCGTGTCGCTGCCGGTGATGCGCGAACGCGCGTGCTCGTACAGCATGCGGTAGCCGACGCGCACCATGCACAGCCCGATCAGAGCGATCAGCGGGTGCAGTGCCAGCACGGCCCGCGGCACTTGGCCAAGCCCGAGCGCGATCACGACCGCAGCGCACAGCAGCCCGCTGCCCAGGCAGGCCAACGTCAGCCGCCGGACCTCGCCGAAACCCGAGAAGCGCCACATCCCGCGCGGGATGCCGCTGAGCACGAACACGCCGAGGTAGGCCGCGACGACGCCGAGCATCACCCAGACGTCGTAGCCCGG
Source organism: Rhizobacter sp. (assembly GCA_025351675.1). Taxonomy (GTDB): domain Bacteria; phylum Pseudomonadota; class Gammaproteobacteria; order Burkholderiales; family Burkholderiaceae_C; genus LMDS01. The sequence goes on along the minus strand of JANXVK010000090.1, from coordinate 6,533 downwards.
CCGCGCATGCAGCCAGCGCTCGAAGCCGAGCCGGAACAGGTAGGTCGCGTTCCAGCAGGCCGCGATCACGAGCCCGTCGATCAACAGCGAGAGCGGCCGCCTGTGCACGCGGACGCGGGCCAGCAGGCGGTCGAGCCGGTGCCAGATCGACAGTTCACCGCTCATCGCTTGCACAGCGCCCGCAGCGTCGCGCCGATCAGGCGCAGGTCGCCGGACATGGAGCGCTGCTCCACGTACTCCACCGCATGGCGCAACTTCGCCGGCATCACCTGCTCCACGTAGACCCGCTCGGGGTCGGCCGCGCGAGCCAGCAGCGCACTCTCGTCGCGATACGCGATCGAGGCCGGGTCGGTGATGCCGGGGCGCACCGAGAGCACCTTGTCGCGCAGTGCGGCCGGGTACAGCGCGACGTAGCGCGGCACCTCGGGGCGCGGGCCGACCAGGCTCATCGTGCCGCCGAGCACGTCGAGCAGCTGCGGCAGCTCGTCGAGCTTGGCGGCCCGCAGGAAGCGGCCGGCGCGCGTGATGCGCGGGTCGGCGCCGACGGTGATCTGCGGGCCGAGTGCGGTCGCGTCAGCGGATGCGTCATCGCGCATCGTGCGGAACTTGTGGATGCGGAACGGCACGCCGAAGCGGCCGACGCGCTGCTGCCGGAAGAACACCGGCCCGGCGGAATCGAACTTGATCCACAGCGCGATACCGAGCAGCAGCGGTGACAGCAGCAACAGCCCGGCGCCGGCGCAGATCAGGTCGAACAACCGTTTCGCCATCGAGCACGGTCAGCTCAGCGTGCGCCGCACGGCGCCGGCGACGCGCGCGACATCGGCGTCGGTCATGCGCGTGTAGATCGGCAGGCTCAGCATGCGCTCGTAAGCGCGCTGGCTGTGTGGGAACGACTCGGCGCGCAGCGCGTACCGATCGCGCCAGTACGGCTGCAAGTGCAGCGGGATGTAGTGCACGCTGCAGCCGATGCCGGCGGCGAAGAGGTGCTCGATCAATGCGTCGCGCCCGATCGGGGCCGCATCGCTCAGGCGCAGCGGGTACAGGTGCCAGGCATGCAGGTCGCCCGCTTGCGCGTCGGGCGGCGTGATCAGCGGCAGGCCGGCGAAGGCTTCGTGATACGCGTGCGCGATCTCGGCACGGCGCGCGTGGAAGGCGCGCGCGCGCCGCAGCTGGTGAATGCCCATCGCCGCCGCGATGTCGGTCAGGTTGTACTTGAACCCGGGCGCGACGATCTCGTAATACCAGCTCGGCACCTTGGCCGTGAAGCGATCGAACGCATCACGGCTCATGCCGTGCAGGCGCATGGTCTTGATGCGCTTGGCGAGCGCGGCGTCGCGTGTGACGACCATGCCGCCCTCGCCGGTCGTGATGGTCTTGTTGGCGTAGAAGCTGAACACGGTCGCGTCCGACCCGAGCGTGCCGACGAGCGCGCCGCCACTGGTCGTCGGCAACGCATGCGCGGCGTCTTCGACGACTTTCAGACCGTGGCGCTTGGCGATGTCGAGCAGCGACTGCATGTCGGCCGCGAGGCCGCCGAAGTGGACCGGCATGATCGCCTTTGTGCGCGGCGTGATCGCGGCTTCGACGAGCTTCGGGTCGATGCACAGCGTGGCCGGATCGATGTCGACCAGCGTCACATCGGCGCCAAGATAGCGCACGACCTCGGCGGTCGCGGTGAAGGTGTGCGTGGTCGTGATGACCTCGTCGCCGGGGCCGATGCCGAGCGCTTCGAGCGCGAGGTGCAGGCCGGCGGTGGCCGAGTTGACCGCCATGCAGTGCAGCGACGCATCGCCCAGGAACGCGCCGAAATCGTCCTCGAAGCGCTTCGCCTTCGGCCCGGTCGTGACCCAGCCCGAGCGCAGCGTGTCGACGACCTCGGCGATCTCTTCTTCGCCGATCTCAGGCAACGCGAACGGCAGGAACGGCAGGGTGTCGGGCATCGGGTTCAGGGTTTGGCGATCCACACGAGGACGTGGGTGCGCAGCAGTGGAACGGTGTTGAACAGAGTGTAGAGCGACGGGTGCACGCGGGTCACCGCGCGCGCGATCGGCGGCGCGAGCGTGATGCGGCAGGCTTGCACTTCACCGTGCGGGAACAGCTCGCGCACGCGCGCCAACGGCACGCCGCGCACGTCGGCGTTGCGCGGGTTGTCGACGGTGAAGTCGTACCAGAGCACGCCGCCGCCGAGCGCGACCCAGCGCCACATCGCATCGGCCAAGCGCTGCTGGAAGGCGTCGTCGAGGAGCGACGAGAACACGGTGGAGACAAACACCGCGTCCTGCGAGGCCGCCGGCAGATCGAGTTGCAGCGCGTCGCCGGCGTGCAGCGCGATCGCATCGGGCAGCACGCGCCGCGCTTGCACATGGCGATCGGGCAGCAGTTCGACGCCTGTCAGGTGTTCGGGCGCGAAGCCGAGGCGCAGCAACTCCAGCAGGTTGGTACCGCCGCCGCAGCCGACTTCGAGCAGGCGCTTGCTGGCCAGATCGCTCCAGCCGAGGCGCCCGAACAGCGCGAGTAGCGCACGTTGACGCTCCTGCTGCGTCTGCCACACGTCGGGCTTCAGCATGCTGTAGCGGTCGCCGGCAACGCGACGCGCATAGCGCTCGGCGACGGCATCGGCTTCGCGCTGGTCGCTCATCGCACCGCCACTGCGTCGATGAAGCGCTGCGCCAGCACGCGGTAACTGTGGTGCGCAATCACGAACGCACGGCCGCGTGCGCCCATCGCGGCGCGCTCGTCGGGCGTGCACGCGGCGAGCGCGATCAGACCTTCGGCCACTGCGGCGGGCGACTCGGGCGCCACCGTCAACCCGCAGCCCGCCTCGGCCACCGGGTCGTTGCCGGCCTCGACCGAATGCAGCACCGCGCGGCCGGCCATCATGTAGTCCATCAGCTTGTTCGGCGCGATGCCGAAGCGGTAGATCGGTACGCGCTGCCAGCCGATCCAGGCGATGTCGAAGGCGGTCAACAGCGCCGGAATCTGCGCCTTCGGAATCGGCGGCAGCATCACCACGTTCACGAGCCCTTCGTCGCGCACGCGCTGCGCGAGGCGTGCCTTCTCGTGGCCGTCGCCGACGAGCACGAAGCTCAGCGCGCTGTCCTTGAGCCGCTTGGCCGCATCGAGCAGCCCATCGAGCGCATTCGGCAAGCCGTGCGAGCCGGCGTAGCCGACGATCGTGCGGCCCGCCGCCTTCAGCACCACGAGTTGCGCCGCGAGTTCTGGCGCGAGCGGCGCAGGATCACCCTGCCACTCGTCCATCGCAATCCCGTTCGGCACGATGTGAAGTTTGCGAAGATCCAAGCCATGCGAGTTCATGTGCTCGGCCACCTTCGGCAACATCGAGACGACGACATCCGCGTCGCGGCAGGCATCGTTCTCGGCCTTCTGGCACATCAGGATGAACGGGTGCCGCGGCGACATGCCCGAGAGTTCGATCGGCGACGCCGGCCACAGGTCATGCACCTCATAGACCAGCCTGGCGCGGGCGATCCGCGCGATGCGGCGCGCGACCCAGATGTCCATCGGGTAGGTGCTGGAGGCGATCACGACATCGGGCTTGAACGCGCGCACCAGCGCCTTCGAATCACGCCACAGCCGGCTCAGGAAGGCCCAGATGTTCTTCGCCCGACCAACGCCGTTGCCGACGTAGGCGGGTGCCGGCAGCCAGCGGTAGGCGATGTCGTCGATCATCTCGTCGAGCACCTGCGTACCGCCCGGCATCACCGGCTGTCGACTGCGCACATGTGACCAAGCGGCGGCGACGATCTGCACGCGGTGCCCGGCCCGCACCCACTCGCGCGCCAAGTAGTACGGTCGGTACTCCATGCCGTCACGTGGTGAGCCGGCGTAGTGGTTGATCAGCAGGATGTTCATCGCGCGACGCCTCGCGCGATCGTGCGCTCGCAGCAGCGCTCCATCAGCTCGACGCAGTGCCCCCACTCGTACGCACGCGCGACGTGCGCGCGGCCGGCGCCGCCGAGGCGATCGCGCAGCGCAGCGTCGAGCACGAGCCGCTGCAGCGCGGCCTGCAGCGCGGGCACGTCGTCGCGCGGCACGACCAGACCGGTCTCGCCGTCGCGCACGACCTCGGGCAGGCCGCCGGCATCGCTGACGACAACCGGCAGCGCGCATGCGCTCGCCTCGATCACCGCGACGCCGAAACTCTCGCTGTCAAGCCGGCTCGGCGCGACGTAGATGTCGAGGCGATTGAGGAGTGCAGGCACATCGGCATGCGCGACCGCCCCAGTGAACTCGGTGCGAGCGGCGATGCCGAGCTCACCCGCGAGCGCTTCGAGTTCGGCGCGCTGCGGGCCATCGCCCACGATCAGCAGCCGGCACGCGTCAGGCAACCCGGCGAATGCGCGCAGCAACAGGTCGACCCCGTACTTCGGCGCGAGCGACTTGACGATGCCGATCGTCAGCGGCCGCTCCGCGCGTGGTGCTGGCGCGAACCGCGTCAGGTCGACGCCGAACGGCGTGATCGCGATCTCGCCAACCTCCGGCACGAGGCGCCGCACTTGGCGCGCCATCGCCTCGCTGGTCGACGCGATCGCCGTCGCGCGGCGCAGGTTGCGACGCAGCAGCCAGCCCTTCGCAGCGCTTTCGTACGGGAAGTCGTACACGTCGCTGCCCCAGACCGAGAGCAGCGTCGGCGCGAAACCGGCTAGCGCCGATGTGCTGCCGTAGCCGCTCGCGTAATGCGCGTTCAGGATCTCGGGCCGCCAGCGTGCGAGTCCGCGGCGCAGCGGCCCGGCGTTGCGGAAGTAGCCAAGCGAGCCCGCGTGCGGCAACCAGATGACCTCGGCCGAAGCCGGCAGCAGCTCGCGCTCGCAGCGGTGCTGCGAGATCACGAGGACTGCATGACTGCGCTGCGCCAGCGCCGCAGCCCAGCGCTGCAAGTGGATCGAGTTGGCCGGGCCGAGCAGCGCGATGCGGGTCATCGCTCGACCTCCGCTGCGCGGCCGTTCCAGACAAACACCAACGCCGCCGCGATTGCCGCGACTGACCAGACCGCACACAGCGGCAACAGGCCGTGCGGCAACGGCGCGAACCAGCCGACCGCGAGCACGCCCCAGCGCGCCGCCTCGGCGCGCACCGCGATCCACGGCAAGCCGGTGGCGCTGGCCTGCACGGTCAACACGCGCGACGCGGCTTCGGCCGCACCGCCGACGAGCAGCAACGCGAGCGCCTGCGTCGCACCAGCGTAGGCCGCGCCGAGGCCGAGATCGGGCCAGCGTGTCGACAGCATCCCGACCAGCGCCGCGACCGCGAGCAGCACCACAAACAACCACCCGCTCCAGCGCCGCGACGCGTGCGCGCCGGGCCGCTCCATCCAGCGCCGGAACAGCAGCGGCGCGGCGTAGCTGATCGGGGTCAGCGGCACCTGCACCAGCGTCATCGCGAGCGTGAACTGGCCGAGCGCGGCGCGGCCTTGAGCGGCTTCGACCCAGCGCTGCATCGCGAGGATCGCTGCGGTCGACAGGGCGGCCGTAAGCCACGCGGCCAAACCGTAGTGGCCGAGTGCGCGCCAGCCGACCGTCGATGCGCCGACCGCGTCGAGCGTCGTGTGCAATTGATGCCAAGCCAGCAGAGCGGTCGCGCCGAAGGCGACGCCGAACACGGCGAACCAAATCAACGGCAGCGGTGGCACGGCCGCCGCGATCACCAACGCCACACCCGCCAGCACCAGCACCTGTGGCAGTGCCGTCACCGCGTTGAACCAGCCCGTGCGCTCGCGCACGAGCAGCAACGCGCGCGACCCGCCCTGCGCGACACCCGCCGCGACGGCAAGGCCGAACAGCAGCGTCAGCGCGCCGATGGGCCCGTGCTGGAGCAGCGCGTAGCCCGCGCCGATCGGCAGCGCCACGATCGCGCTCCACATCACCCAGCGCAGCGCGGCGCGACCGTTCAGCCCGCCCGATTTGACGTGGAAGAACAGCGCCTGCGGCAGCCCGAACATCGCGAACGCGGCGATGAACTCGACCTCCGACTTGCTGCGGCTGAAGCCGCCCTGCACTTCCGGCCCCAAGCTCGCGCCCAGCCAGAGCGTCGCGACCAGCACCGACGCGGCGCCTGCGCCCTGCACGCCGAACGACACCAGCAGCTGGCGCTTCAGGCTCAAGAGCCGGGCCTCACACGCGCCGCGACAAACAGATTCGATGCGAACAAACGCCGCCCCAGCGGCCGTACGGCGGTGGCCGCGCCGAAGACCGCCTGCCGCAGTGCGCGCGCCGGCCGCGCGCCCGCGAACGCCGCACCGAGCCGTTCGCGGCGCAGTGCACGGCGCGCCGCCTCGGTGGCCGTCTCGTGCACCCAGACCTGCGTGTGCGAGACCACCTCCAGCCCGGCGCGCGCGACCAGCGCGAGCCCATTGGCGAGCGAGTACTTGCGCAGGTGGCCCGAGACATCGTCGGGGCCGTAACGGCGGTTTCGATTGAGCCAGTTGTCTTCGAGCGGCAGGTTCACCAGCACGAGTTCGCCGAATCGCGCCGCATCGCGCAGGAAATCGGCGTCATCCGGCACATGCTCGA